>NZ_JAUBOS010000072.1:0-31147 GCF_036700365.1 Microcoleus sp. w2-18bC1 | reverse complement strand
ATAAGTTTCCCACGATCCCAGACCCATGCAAATACTACCCTTGACAATTTCCCTTTTTCCTTAACTTGTCACCAATGCTGTAGCAATGAATTATTTGGCTCATCTATTCTTATCAAAAGGCACGCCAGAATCCCTGATTGGCAACCTCTTAGGAGATTTTGTCAAAGGAACGGCTGTCAACCTTTATTCCGATGAAATTAGAAAAGGCATCGATTTGCACCGCAAAGTAGATAGCTACACCGACTCTCACCCAATAGTGCGATCGAGTAAAAGCCTTGTTTGCTCCCACAGGCGCAGGTTTGCTGGAGTTTTGATTGACGTGTTTTACGACCACTTCTTGGCTAAAAATTGGCTGGAATATTCAGAAATTCCCCTCCGGGATTTTTCTCAGGATGTCTATAAAATCCTGCAAGACAACCGCGATATATTGCCTGAATCTCTCCAGCGGGTGCTGCCCACAATAATTGCCCGCGACTTGCTTTCATCTTATCAGGACATCGCCGAAATCGGCATCACTCTTACAAGAATGTCGGCGCGACTCAAACGGACAAATAACTTGGCAAGCGGCATAGAAGATTTGACAGCTAACTATCTGCGCTTAGAATCCGATTTTCGAGATTTTTTCCCCGACTTGATAAAATACGCCACACTTGACAAATATTAATACAAACAACAAAAATGACAGTTGCTATTGATAGCGAACTCGTGTATGATTCAACCGATACCTGCATGAAATCTCAAGTGCAACAGGGTCCAAAATATGGCAACCAGAATTCCGAACCTGCAAATAACTACAGTAGTTGATGGCGACAGCATCAAAATTTCTCTCAACGGCAAAACCGAGTCTCTGCGGCTGATTTGCGTCGATACAGAAGAAAGTCATCCGGGAGGCTCCAAACCTGTAACTGCGGCGGGGAAAGCAGGTACGGAAATGGCTAAAAAATACTTTGCGACAGCAGATGGCGGACTTGCTCAAATTGACATAGAATTTGATACAGACGATTCGGTTGAAGTGGCTCTACAAAAACACCGCGACAACTACGGGCGTCTCCTTTGTTACGTACATAAAGATGGAGAAAATTACAATCTTAAACTGATTGAAGAAGGCTGGAGTCCCTACTTTGTCAAATACGGGCGCTCCAGATTGTATCATCGACAAATGACTGAGGCAGAATCGGCGGCAAAAGCTTACAATCTGATGATTTGGAATCCGATTGTCAATGCCAAAATTCCCTCTCGCAACTATGCTAATTTACTGCCTTGGTGGTCGATGCGAGGCTCAATTGTTGAAGAGTTTCGGTTGTCGGAAGCAACGGCAGGAGCGCTTTCTTTGAGGTTGCACTACCCGAAAATATTAGCTGCTTCTGAGAAAGCTAAATCTATTACTATTTTCTGCGATTTGCAGGCTGGGATTAATAAATGGATCGGCGGCAGCGCTCTAATTCATGCTGGCTCAGTTTATCATAAATTAGATTTGTGGATACCAGATGCTGAAACTGATGAAATGGCTCCCTTGAAGCGGCTAATTGAGAAACGTTATGCGGGTCTGGGACGGGGATATGTGTATGTCAGTGGGAAGATAGAACAGTACAAAGGGAAGCCTCAAATAGTTTTGAAGGATATCAAACAACTTTCAGACTTTCCCCCACACAAGTGAATTTTACATAAATTTAATAAAAAAAATTGCAGGACAAATGGAACGATGAAGACTGTTCTCCGGGGAACGCGATTGAATTTTGGGCGATTCCCTACCGCAACGGGCTCGCACGCGCGTTCGGGATAGCTTGGCTTCACGCATTTTTTAAAATTTAAGTAGCATTATGGTTAACCATCCACAATTATTGTGTTTTTTTTATTAGGCTAAATCAATTCATACTATAATACTATCATCGCAAATCTGTAGCTGCCAATAGCTGCGACATCCATTCAAACTCCAGAGATTTAAAAGCTATGTGCCAATTACTGGGAATGAACTGCAATGTTCCAACAGATATTTGCTTTTCTTTTGAGGGTTTTTCTGCAAGAGGTGGCAGAACAGACGTTCATCAAGACGGTTGGGGAATTGCTTTCTTTGAAGGTTTGGGATGTCGCCTTTTTATAGACTCAAAACCTGCGATTGCTTCTCCGGTTGCAGAAGTAGTGCGTCGCTATCCCATTCATTCAACTAACGTCATTGCTCACATCCGCAAAGCTACGCAAGGCGCAATTGCTCTAGAAAACTGCCACCCTTTTATTCGGGAACTTTGGGGACGTTATTGGGTGTTTGCTCACAACGGAAATCTCGAAAACTTTTATCCAGAATGTGCCGGAGTTTACAAACCGGTTGGCAAAACTGACAGCGAAAAAGCATTCTGTTTGATATTAGAAAAGCTGCGTTCCACTTTTCCTCAAAGTAAGCCTGCTGTAGCGGAAATTTACCCGGTACTGGAGGAAATTACTAAAAGTTTGGCAGAACACGGAATTTTTAATTATTTACTTTCCGATGGAGAACACTTGTTCACCCACTGTTCTACTAATCTGCATTATATTGTGCGACAAGCACCTTTTGCTAGCGCTCACTCGATCGACGAAGATGTAACAGTCGATTTTCGGGAATTGACCAACGAGGACGATCGCGTGGCTGTTATTGCCACTTTCCCGCTGACTGATAACGAAGTTTGGACGCAAATTCAGCCGGGAGAATTGCTGGTATTTCAGGATGGTTCGCCGCTCAATTCTGGGCTGCTGGAGTTAAGTTAGCTAGATTTAAACTTACATCTTGTACCATTGTCAATAAGCTTTTTAGGAACAGGCATCTTGCCTGTTCTTGAGAATGGTGCAAAATGTAAGTTTAAACAAATTTAAAGCCTAAACAGAGCATCGAACCTGCTAAATGACCAGCTTTCCAGCTTGATTTATGAAGCCAGATTTGTCATTGCGCTTGACAGCGGCTAAGCCTTCGGAAAAACTGCCTACAGCGGAAACTTAGGGGCGATCGCCCACTAGCCTGCTTGATTGATATATCCCCACCCTTTTGGATGGGTAACTGCTGCTAAACCTTGATTAAAGGAGCGGGTATTGCACAATTAGAGGATGATTCTTGTAGGGTGTCCCGCCTTCAGTGAAAATACACCTGACTGGCTACGATATCCCATCCCACAAAACAATCAAAATCATCCCCCAATTATCCAACGGCTTCCCACTGTCCCCGAACTGACAACAAAGGGATTAATTCGGTTGAATAGCAGCTAGAATTTGTCCGGCTGTCACGGTTTGCCCCTTTTCACAAAACAACTGGGCAACAGTGCCCGCAACATCAGCAGTAATAGCAATTTCCATTTTCATCGCTTCCAAAATTAACAGGCGATCGCCCTCTGCAACCGCATCTCCAACATTAACCAGCACCTGCCAAACATTAGCCGAAACATGAGCGACAACTGCCTCACAGCCGATCGGCAAAGTAACCTCCGCAGCCGTGTCAGAAGCCACATCTGCCGAGGATTCTGCGGCAGATTCAGCTTCAAATTCCCCGGAGGCGGCCCAGCGATCGCGCTCTGCATTAAATGCGGCCTGCTGCTGCGCTTTAAACTCAGCCGCACTGCCCGCAATAGAATGCAAAAACTCATTGTATTCTCTCAAATTAAAAGTGATTTCCTCAACCTTTAATTTAAACTTCCCTTCGATAAATTCTTCCCGACAGCGGTGCAATTCCTCATGGGAAACCGGATAAAATCTGATTTGGTCAAAAAACCGCAAAAGCCAAGGTTTACCAGACTGGAAATCCACCGTTTGTTTGAACCGATTCCACATTTGCACCGTGCGGCCGACAAATTGATAACCTCCCGGCCCTTCCATCCCGTAAACGCACAAATACGCGCCGCCAATGCCAACTGCATTTTCAGGAGTCCAAGTGCGGGCGGGATTGTATTTAGTAGTAACCAAACGGTGGCGCGGATCGAGGGGAGTTGCGACGGGCGCGCCTAAATAAACGTCTCCCAAACCCATCACTAAATAGCTAGCATTAAATACGATTTCTCTGACTTGTTCGATGCTGTCAAGCCCGTTTATGCGGCGAATAAACTCAATATTGCTGGGACACCAAGGTGCATCCGATCGCACAGACTGCATATATTTTTCAATAGCCAACAGCGTTGATTCATCTTCCCAAGATAAAGGCAAGTGCACAATTCGCGCCGGCACTTCCAAATCCTCGATCGCCGGAAGTTCCGCCTCCGCCGCAATCAGCGCCTGCATTAGCTGCTGTTGCGAAATCTGGCGGCCCTCAAAGTGAATTTGGAGCGATCGCATTCCCGGCACTAATTCGATAACACCAGGCAACGGATTTGCTTTCAAATGTTCCATCAATGCGTGCGCCCGAAAACGCAAATTTAAATCCAGCACCAACGGCCCGTATTCAACTAGAATATATTTATCCCCAGCTTGACGGTAAGTAACAGCAACCTGTCCCGGAGATTCGGGAATTTTATGCAAAATTGGAGAAGCGGGAACTGCGGGCAATTCCTCCGCATTTTCCCCAAAAACAGGCAAACTAAAAGTAGCAATTTGCCTATTTTGTGCTAATTCCCGCTGCAAAGCTTCAGCAAAACTCAAACAGTGAAAGCGGATGCTGTCCCCCGGCTTCAGTTGCCCGATTTTCCACAGTTCCGACTTCACAATAGTAGCAGGACACACAAAACCTCCCAAACTCGGGCCGTCAAGACCGAGAATTACAGGCATATCGCCCGTAAAATCGATCGTGCCGATCGCGTAAGCATTATCGTGAATGTTAGACGGGTGCAAACCCGCTTCCCCGCCGTCTTGACGCGCCCAGGTGGGCTTCGGGCCGATCAGCCGAATGCCCGTCCGCGTCGAGTTGTAATGCACCTGCCATTCTGTAGAGAAAAACATTTCGATGTCTGACTCAGTAAAGAAATCCGGCGCGCCGTGAGGCCCGTACAAAACGCCGATTTCCCAATTATTGCTGTAGGTGGGAATTAGTTCCGGTGGTAAAGATAATTCCGCTTCCAGAGTTGCAGTTTGAAGCAGTTTAAGCACATCTCCCGGACGCAGCGTGCGGCCCGCGTGTCCGCCAAATTTGCCCAGTACAAAAGTTGATTTGCTGCCCAAATAATCGGGGACATTTAAGCCGTGTTTGACTGCTAAATAAGTGCGGTAGCCGTCGCCTTGAATAGCTTTTAACTTGAGAATGCTACCAGCTTTTACGGGAATTGCCGTCCAAAACGGCACCGATTCGCCGTTTAGCGTTCCCTTCATAGTTGCACCAGTCAAACTAATAACTGTATCGGCATTAAAGCGCAGAGTTGGGCCTGTCGCTGTGAATTCCAATCCTGCTGTCGATTCGGGATTTCCTACTAAACGATTTGCCGATCGAAATGCCAGATGATCCATTGGCCCGGAAGGCGGCACGCCAACATCCCAATAGCCAATCCGCCCCGGATAATCTTGAATGCTGCTGTAGGTTCCCCCATCCAATACATCGATCGTTAAAGGTGCGTATTCAAAAGAGTTTAAAAAGCGCGTGTTCAGTTCGCCCCGGCTGAATCGGGAATCGTCCAAAATCTGGCGGAGGTAATCTAAATTAGTTTCAATTCCCGCTATTTCACTGGCATCTAAAGCAGCTTTTAGTTTTACGATCGCCTGTTCTCTATTATCCGCGCAAACGATTACTTTGGCTAGCAGCGGATCGTAAAAAGGAGTTACCTCCGTGCCGGTTTCTATCCAACTGTCGCAGCGGACGTTTTCGGGAAATGCAACTTGATTCAGCAACCCGGAACTCGGCTGAAAATTCTTGCCGGCATCTTCCGCATAAATTCGCACCTCAATTGAGTGTCCCTGCGGCCGATATCGGTACTCTTCCAGGGGGAACAAATTTCCCGAAGCCTGTTTTATCATCCACTCAACGAGGTCGATGTTGTTGACAGCTTCAGTAACGCCGTGTTCAACTTGCAAGCGCGTGTTGACTTCCAAAAAATAAAACTGTTTCGCATCGACATCAAACACAAATTCAACAGTACCCGCTGACTGGTAATTTACCGCTTTTCCCAACCGCACTGCTGCACCGTACAACTGATTTCGCTGTTCGTCGCTAATACCAGGGGCGGGGGTTTCTTCAATTACTTTTTGATTGCGCCGCTGCACCGAACAATCTCGCTCGCCCAAGGCTATGACATTTCCTTTGCCATCTCCAAAGATTTGGACTTCAATGTGTCTGGCTGTTTGAATGTATTTCTCTAAAAAAACGCCGCTTTGTTTAAAATTGCTTTGACTCAAACGCTGTACTTTTTCAAAGGCTTCTGCCAAATCTCGATCGCCAAAACAAGCCTGCAAACCGATGCCGCCGCCGCCTGCGGTACTTTTGAGCATCACCGGATAGCCGATCGCCCCAGCCGCTTTTTGGGCATCCTCCAAACTTGCTAAAAGTTCGCTTCCGGGAGTTAGGGGCACTTGATTTGCAGCCGCTATTTCCCGCGCGGTGTGCTTCAATCCAAAGCAGCGCAACTGACTCGGAGTCGGGCCGATAAATGCAATATTTTCGCTTGCACAAGCTTCGGCAAATTCAGCATTTTCGCTCAAAAAGCCGTAACCCGGATGGATAGCTTGAGCTTTTGTTTGGCGCGCAACTTCGAGAATGCGATCGAACCGCAAATAACTCTCGGCTGCGGCGGCTGCACCGATACAAACGGCTTCGCTGGCGGCGAAAACGTGCTTGGCGCGGGCGTCGGCTTCAGAATATACTGCTACCGAAGCAATTCCGAGGCGATCGAGCGTGCGGATAATTCGGCAGGCAATTTCACCGCGATTTGCAATCAAAACTTTGTTAAACATTTGGGTAATTGTATAAATCTTTGATTGATAAGTCAACCGCCGATGTAAGGGAGATGAACGCAGATAAACGCAGATAATTTCCAGATAGGAAAGCTTGGGAATGCCATGCAAGTCTCTTGGGGCAATAGGGAAGGGCGCTAACAATAGTGCCAGCGTCCCCCTCGCGGCGGATTCTAATAGCTCGCGGCGGGCATATTAGATTACACGGAATCCCAAATAATCAACTGAATCGGCGTAGGATTGTAAGCATTGCAAGGATTGTTCATTTGCGGACAGTTAGAAATAGCAACCAGGGCGTTCATTTCGGCGCGCAAATCAACTGTACTTCCCGGATCGGAGATGCCGTCAACAATTTCAAGCGTGCCATCTTCGCTAACAGGAACATTCATAAAGAAGTTGATATTGCTGACTAAATCTCGCTTGCCCAAACCGTGGGGAAGAATTGCGGCGAGGAAATTTTCAACACAGGCGTGCTGGTATTTTTTATCTAGCCCAAACCGCACCGAATTGCTCTCGCAGCTACAGGCGCCGCCGGAGGTATCGTGCCGCCCGCAGGAGTCAGCAATTATGGTCATCATGGCTCGCCCTTCGTTGGAAATGAGTTGGCTGTTTGTAGTGACAAAGATGTTGCCTTGATTGACGATCGTATCGGGGGCGCTGTAGCGTTCGGAAGGGTCATCGGCATTGTAAACTAAAAAATCTACTGCTTGATTGCCGCCTAAATCTACAATGCGGAGAATCTGTCCTTTTTTGATGACACGAGACCAGGGATGTCTGGCGGGTAAAACTTCGTTATAAATTGCAGTTTTTGGATCGAGGATTTGTTGAGTGGTTGCAGTCATGGTTCACTTTTTGTGATGGAATTGCAGAATTTTTTACCGCCGATTGGTGCGGACAAGATTGAGTGCTGGAATCGAGTCTATTGCACGAACAAAGCATCAGTGTTGATAAAGCCGCGCACGGCTTCCGGGTTGGCGGTGCGGCACAAGTCGTCTGGTGCGGGTGCGGGGGTTTTGACAATCTGAATTTGGATGGGTTTTGGATCATAAGCTGAACCCGGATGCAGGATGTGGGGGCAGTTAGAGATAATGGTCAATACGTTCATTTCTGCTCGCAAATCGATAAAACTACCCGGTTTTTCGCAGCCTTCGCGAAACTCCATCGTGCCGTCTGGTTTGACGGCAATGCGAGTAAATAAGTTGAGGTTGGGCATGATATCTTTTTTGCCCAATCCCCACCGACTTAGGGCTTTGAGGAAGTTGTCACGGGAGTTTTTCCAGTCTCCTTCGCCGTATTTTTTGGCATTGCTAATGGCGTTGCTGCATCCTCCTAGCAAATCGTGACAGCCGGAGGTGTCTTGGGTGATGGAAAATAAGATGCGCCCCATGTCTGTGTAGATCACCATGCCTTGTTTGAGAAAGGCGTTGAATTGAATTTTGGCGGTGTCTGCTGCGTTGAAACGTTCGATCGCATTGTCGGCGTTGTAGCACAGCATGGAAACGCCGCGAGATCCTTCTAAATCGGTGATTCGCAGGGTGTTTCCCCGCTTGATGACTCCCGACCAGTACGCGCCGCCCGGTACGGTTTCTTGCATTAATACGAGGCTTGAATCAATTTGTGAGTTTGTGTCGATCGATAGTTGCACCATAAGTTCCTCTTGATGTATTTTTGGGGTCAGCGAAACAAAACAATAGTATGTCTTATATCAAGTCCGGTTAATTACTTATAAATCCTATACGGGCATCGGGCATCGGGCATCGGGCATGATGGGACAAAAGTATTATAACTATTCAACCGGACATGATATTAGCTGCTCAACCCGCCTGATCCCAAAGTAATATTTATACCGGTTTTCAAGCGTGGTGAGGTATGGGGGAGAGTCCAATGCCCAATGCCCAATGCCCAATGCCCAATGCCCAGGAGTACCTCATTTACCTGAGAAAGGTTATACAAACCGATTTCTATTTAAGCAGCCATTGCAACTGCTTCCTGTCCGTGTTTCCGCATCAAATCCATGAGTTCGTCGCGATAATCGTGGAATTTGGCGTGGCGTTTAATGCTGGGAGTGCGATCGGGCAAATTAATCGACATTTCCTTTCTCACTGTACCAGGACGAGCGCCCAAAGCATAAATCCGATTGGAAAGAAACACCGCTTCTTCGACATCATGGGTAATCATAAAGATTGTAATCTGAGTGCGGCGCCACAAATCCAGCATGAATTCGTGCATCGATTCTTTAGTGTGGATATCCAATGCGCCGAAAGGTTCATCCATTAATAACACTTTAGGTTCAGAAGCGAGGGCGCGGGCGATCGCCACGCGCTGTTTCATCCCGCCCGACAATTCCTTCGGTAGCGACGAAGCAAACTGCGTCAATCCTACCACACTCAAATAATAGCTGGCTTGTTCGCGCCGCTTTTTCTTGGAAACGCCTTGAAGTTTGAGGCCAAACTCAGCATTTTCCTGCACGTTCATCCAAGGATAAAGAGTGTAATGCTGAAATACCATACCTCGATCCGGCCCAGGCGAAACAACTTCTTTGCCGTCAATTTTCACTTCCCCTGTTGTCGGCTTGTCCAATCCGGCAATCTGCCTCAACAGAGTAGATTTGCCAGAACCGGATGCGCCTACCGCGCAGATAAATTCGCCTTGCTTGATGGTCATATTGATGTCCTTGAGGACAACTAATTTACCCTTTTTGGTTTCAAAGTTTTTGTGCAGATTGTTGATTTGCAGAAACATGAGTTTATCCTCTGTAATTTAAGTAAAAAAGTGACACAATTTTGCCTTTTAACATCTGCTTACTGTTTCTGACTTGACCATTTACAAGAAACCCGCAGCAGATATTGAAAAAGCAAGTCAAAAGTCAGTCCGATCGCCCCAATGACAATCAGCCCCACAAAAATTTCATCGGTTCGGAGAAATCGACCTGCGACACTAATCCGGCGGCCTAAGCCTTCGGTTGCTGCAATCAATTCCGAGACGATTACCAATTGCCAAGCCGCAGCTAGGTTGATGCGGCTAGCATCAAGAATTCCCGGCAAAACGTGAGGAAAAATAACTTGGGTTAGGATTTCCCAGCGATTACCGCCCAACATATAAGTAGATTCGATCAAGTCTTTTGGAACAAACTTGACTGTATCCATCACCATCAGCGAATTGAAGAAAAAGACGCCGATAAATATCAGCATTATTTTCGGTTCTTCGCCGATTCCCAAGTAGAGAATTAGCAAGGGAATGAACGCTGGTGCGGGCATATATCGCATCAAGCCGAACATGGGTTCCAGCAAGGCGCGAATACTGGCAAAACTGCCCATCAGCACGCCAATTGGTATGGAAAAAACCAAGGCGAACAGAAAGCCCACTCCCACCCGCCACAAACTCGCTACTGTGTCTTTCAAAAGTTCGCGAGTGTTCCACAGCCGACCAAATGCCTCTAAAACTTTGCCGGGGGAAGGCAAAAATTTGGGGTCTACGTTGGCGAAGGTTGTTACTAGCCACCACAGCAGCAGCGGCAGTGCGATTGATGTTACCGTTAACCCAATATTGAGGGGTTGTGGTATCTCTTCCGCAATCCGCCAGAAAACGGTGGGATTTAGGTTTTTTTGCTTGAGGTGGGATTGGATCGATCGCGGATCGGGATTTGGTGGCATGATTTAATTGCGGAACAGTTTGTCGAGTAATTGGAGTAGATTTTGGGGATTATAAAAAGTATTTTTATTAAGCTTTTTTGTGTCTGCACAATCCTAAATGATGCCTTTTAGCTTTTACCTTCGGCATAAGCTTTTATAAAACGATCGTCAAATAATGTGCTGATATCTGGTTGGGTTTTTGCTAAATTTACATCGACGAGAAATTTAGTCATTTCGGCCGCCGCAAACTGCAATGATGTCATGTCGTTTCCCGGTTGAAAGGCTTTCAAGTTTTCCTCGATCGTAAATATCTTAGTGCCATTTTCATATTCTTTGTATTCCTCGACGCTAACTCCAGCGCGGTTGGCTAGAATCTCGTAAGATTTCTCTTTATTTGCTTTCATGTATTCCAATGTTGCAAACCAGGAATTGACCAGAGCTTGCACTCGATCGGGGTGTTCACCGATAAACTTTCGGGTGAATACCAAATGGTCGGAAATCGCCCCCGGAAAATCTTTTGAACTAAACAGTTCCTTGCTGTTCGATCGTTTTAATGCCTGTGTGGTAAACGGCGCAAAAACTGCCACCGCATCCACTTGTCCTCCGACGAAAGCCGCCGCAGCTTTGCCAGTTTCCAGCGGTACAAATTGAATATCTTGCACTGATAAACCTGCTTTTCTTAGCCCTAAAAGCAATAAAAAGTGATCGACTGTACCTTCCTCGGCTGCAACTTTTTTACCTTTTAAATCGGCAACGGAATTGATGCCTTCGGCGACAATTACTTTGTCATTTCCCGTTGAGTTGTCGTTGACTAAAACAATTACTTGGTTGGCGCCGCCTGATATAGAGTTTACGGTATCGCCGAGGGTTTGGCTGTTAGCATCTATCTGTCCTGCTGTGAGGGTGCTGATCGATTCTAAGTAGCCGTCAAACCATTTTAAGTCTACAGCAACTTTGTTGGCTTCAAATATCTTTTGCTCTTTGGCAATTTGCCAAGGAAACCAGCCGGGCCACGCGCTGAATCCGAGGCTAACTGCATCAGCACTTACTGAAGAAGCTGCTTCGCTTTCAGTCGTGGTTTTGATATAAATTGCCGGGTTGACGCAGCCGACAGCGAAAAACAAGGTGATAAAAAATAAGGCGCAGTAGGATAAGGGCGATCGCGTTATTTTTGGGGAGCAATATCGGATATCCATAGCAGATTCTGGTTGCTGGTTAGAGGTGAATATGTTGATCGAGCTTTTGCACCTTCTTTGGCTTCCTTAGCTTCCGCAAACCCCCTTGATATACAAGGATAAAGCCCGAGAGCTAACGAACCGAGTCTTGCTGATCGATCGCGTTTCTCCCGGGCTTTTATCCCGCCGTGTAACTGGCTAGTGTTTCCCTAACATTAAAATATTGGGACAACCAGTCTGCTTCTCTCGGACCAGCACTTGAACTGTCTAAGCTGAGTTAGAAACTGATTCAAATCGGAACCCTAGAAGCGGTTAAATTTTTCGGTTTTTGTCTGTATAAGTCCTGTTTGCAACCCAAGGAGTTATTCGAGACTGTTAGTAACAGCAATGCACTTAGCTTTTTGAAAGGTAAGCATACTGTAGCTTGTAATCTTACTAGATTGCTACGTTTCAAACGGTAACAGCAAAATTGATGCGGAAATGTGTCAAATGTTACAAAAAATGGTTTTTTTGGGAGTTGTTAATTAAAATTTTTGGAATATTAAACCGGGATGAGACAGGGTGATTGGAAATCGCGAAGTTTAGCTGCACACAAAGACGAAACCCGCAAGGCTAGGGTTGAAGATTTCTTGAGAAATACTTCGATCGCCCGCTAACTGGATGCGAATACGATCGACAATGCGGTAAACTAATTTTCTATTTGTAATAACTGAGATGTTCCACCATTCTCAATAAGCCTTTTATGGGCGGGCAGGATGCCCACCCCACAAGAAGAAAGAAATACACTCTTTGTGAAACAGGCATCTTGCCTGTTTTTGAGAAAGGTACTCTTCGGTGAGTAATAACGCTCGCCAAACACAGCCTGTGAAGTCAAATCTTCAATCGAAAATCTAAAATCTAAAATCTAAAATCGACTGACCGTGCATTATGGAAAAATTTAACTACAGTCAGAGTCTCGACATTAATTCGCTGCTCGATCGCTACCGCACCGGCTCGATCGCGCCCGCAGATACGATCGCGAGCGTGTACGATCGGATCGAACGCTATGCAGATCCGGCAGTATGGATTTATTTAGCACCGCTGGCGGAAACCCTCGAACGCGCCAAAGCTTTGGAAAACCTAGATCCGCAGCAGCTACCACTCTACGGAATACCTTTTGCGATCAAAGATAATCTCGATTGGGCGGGCGTTCCGACTACGGCGGGATGTCCGCAGTTTGCTCACACTCCAGCGCGATCGTCCGCAGTCGTAGAGCGTTTGTGCGCTGCAGGTGCGATCGCGATCGGCAAAACAAACATGGATCAGTTTGCCACAGGATTAGTGGGAACCCGCACGCCCTATGGAGTTTGCCGCAATCCGTTCGATCGGCGCTACATTCCGGGCGGATCGAGTTCCGGTTCCGCAGCAGCAGTCTCGGCCGGATTGGTGAGTTTTGCTCTGGGTACCGATACCGCAGGCTCAGGGCGGGTTCCCGCTGCTTTTACCAACATTGTCGGGCTGAAGCCAAGTTGCGGATCGATCAGCACTCGCGGCCTGTTACCGGCAGTGCGATCGCTCGATTGCGTTTCTGTGTTCGCTCTCACCTGTGCGGATGCGGCCTCCGTGCTGCAAGTAGCCAGCGGTTTTGATGCTGAGGATGCGTTTTCTCGTCGCCCTGAAACGAAAGTTTTGCCGGATTTATCCCGCTTGCGGGTGGGAGTTCCCGCAGACAGCGAACTCGAATTTTTTGGGAATGCAGAAGCCGAACAGCGCTACCGGGAGGCGATCGCGCGCTTACAATCTTTGGGCTGCACGATCGCACCTATTGACTTCAAACCCTTTGCAGATGCTGCCGAACTGCTCTACGGCGGGCCTTGGGTAGCAGAAAGGTTGGCCGCGATCGGCGATTTCCTCGACGCGCACCCAGAGGATATCGATCCGATCGTCTACGAAATTATCAGCGGCGGCAAACGCTACGATGCCGTCTCTGCCTACCGCGCGTCGTACCGGTTGGCAGAACTCCGCCAGAAGGCAGAAATTCAGTGGGAGTCAATGGATGTGTTGGCGGTACCCACGACAGGTACGATTTATACAGTCGCAGAAGTTGCAGCCGAGCCGATCGCCCTCAACACCAATCTTGGGCGCTACACGAACTTTGCGAATTTGCTCGATTTGTGCGCGATCGCAGTTCCCAGCGGGTTTCAAAGCAGCGGATTGCCCGCAGGATTGACACTGATGGCTCCTGCGTGGCACGATTTTTCGCTCTGCAGCCTGGGATCTGCTTTCCACGATCGCTTGGGGGGAACTTTGGGCGCAACCGGTCTGCCGCTGCCAACCCTCCCGGAACCCGTTATCGCAGCCAAACCTTCCTCAGAAGAACGAGTCAAAATAGCCGTAGTTGGCGCTCATTTGAGCGGTGAGCCGCTGAATTATCAACTAATCGAGCTCGGAGGAATTTTAGTTCGCGCCTGCCGTACCATCCCGATTTACAAGCTGTACGCTTTGACGGGTACTGCTCTGGGCAAGCCGGGATTGGTGCGTCAGATAGAGGGCGGTAGCGCGATCGAGGTGGAAGTTTGGGAGTTGTCGATCTCCGCTTTCGGTGGATTTGTCGCTAAAATTCCCCCGCCCTTGGGAATTGGTACGCTGGTGTTGGAGGACGGCTCGACGGTGCAGGGCTTTTTGTGCGAACCTTATGCTGTGGCGGATGCGATCGATATTTCTGATCTCGGCGGTTGGCGAGCTTATAACTTCCGGTTTTAAGCTAAGTTAGAATGGCAAATTTCTACCCATCTTCAGAATCATGCCATCAGCAGTGCCAATTCGACCAATTCCCGTCACCACCCCAACCCCCACCGGCGGCGGTACCAGTCCCGGAGGGACACCTGGTGGCACTCGCGGCACCAGCGGCCCCGACTCCCTCAGAGGTAGTGCCGGCGCTAACTTGATATTTGGTTTGGGTGGCCCTGACAGCATTTTCGGCTTAGGCGCAGACGATTCCCTCTACGGCGGCGACGGCGATGACTCACTGCTGGGGGACGTTGGCGATGATTTGCTGTTCGGCGGTGCGGGCCGCGACAGCGTTTTGGGTGGCGCCGGCGACGATACTTTCTACGGTGGCAAAGGTTCTGACTCAATGCTGGGCGGCGATGGCAATGATTTGCTGTTTGGCAACCAAGACACCGATACTTTG
Organism: Microcoleus sp. w2-18bC1; assembly: GCF_036700365.1. Classification (NCBI taxonomy): domain Bacteria; kingdom Bacillati; phylum Cyanobacteriota; class Cyanophyceae; order Oscillatoriales; family Microcoleaceae; genus Microcoleus; species Microcoleus sp. w2-18bC1. Next base: position 16,343 of record NZ_JAUBOS010000072.1, on the reverse strand, counting down.
TTGGGAGGCGCGGGCGATGACTCGCTTTTTGGGGGTGCTGGCGATGACTCGCTGTTTGGTGGCATCGGCAATGACTGTTTATCGGGCGATCGCGGCCAAGATACTTTAACTGGCGGCACCGGAAACGATACTTTTGCGATCGGGCGTTTAGCAGATGGTGATGTGATTACAGACTTTACTGATGGTATCGATCAAATTCGCTTGACTGCCGGCCTTACTTTTGGCGAACTCACCATTTCCGCTGGGGCCGGAACTTCGCCGAGTACAATTATTCAGCTTACAAACACCAAGGAAACTCTCGCTACTTTATTCGGAGTTGCCCGCGGTTCTATCAGTCAGGCAGACTTTATTCTTTAATGGGTAATGGGGAATTGGGAATTGCGAATTGATAATAGGGAATTGGGTACTTTGTAGTTTTAAGTTTTCAATGTTGAACTTGTTAACTCAAAACCGCTTTCGCGTTGCAAGTAACGTTAGCTTTCGCAATCGAAGGAAATCCATCTCCCAACTTTTCATCTTCCTTTTTCCTGCTTACTTCTTCCTTCTTCCTGACATCCGTTACATCCATGACATCCGTTACAAAATCCGTTGCCGAACTTCCGACGGACATCGGACTGAAATCCGTGACATCCGTGACATCCGTGACATCCGTTACAAAATCCGTTGCCGAACTTCCTAATGACTACTGACGGTTTTCTCAATCTCAACAAACCTGCGGGCATGACATCTCACGACTGCGTGGGGCGAGTGCGCCGACTATTGAAACTCAAGCGAGTCGGACACGGAGGAACCCTCGATCCTGCTGTGACTGGCGTTTTACCGATCGCCCTGGGCAAAGCAACCAGACTGCTGCAATATCTCCAACACAATAAAGCTTACCGAGGCACGATTCGGTTTGGCTTAACTACTGCTACTGACGATTTAGAAGGAGAAATTATCCATTCTCGACCGGTGCCAGAGTTGAGTTTGGAAAAAGTGCAAGCTGCACTCCCAAAATTTATAGGAAAAATCGAGCAGTTTCCACCGAGTTTTAGTGCGGTGCAGGTGGGAGGAAAACGCCTTTATGAGTTAGCTAGAAAAGGGGAAACTGTAGAAGTTGCTGCTAGGAATGTCGAGGTTTTTCGGCTGGAAATCTTGGATTGGCGATCGGGGGATTTTCCTGAATTGGATTTGTCGATCGCCTGCGGGGCGGGTACTTACATTCGGGCGATCGCGCGGGATTTGGGCGCGGTGTTGAATACAGGCGGTACTTTGGCTTGTTTGACTCGCACCGAAAGTAGCGGTTTTTCGATCGACCAAAGTCTCAGTTTTGAAGAATTGGAACTGCAATTGCAGGAGAATAAATTCTGCCCGATTTTGCCATCGGCGGTTTTGGGACATTTAGGTGCGATCGTCCTTTCTCCTGAATATACCAAACGCTGGTTTCAAGGTCAGCGCCTCCCCATTCCAGAAACGCCGATCGGGCCCTATGAGGAAAGTAGGAACAATCCCCCCGACAACTCAATACCCCAACCTCCCTATCCCTTGCAGGTGTACGATCGAGACGGTAATTTTTTAGGTATCGGTCAAGTAGCCAACTCAGAGACAAGTACCATATTATCTCCTCAAATTGTGATTTAAGTATCTAAAATAAAAATGAAAAAAGGTATAATTGGTACTGGAAAAGTTAGCGGAACTCTAACCGCTAGGAATGCTCTCGATTCACCTAGCTTAGAGCGGTATGGGACGAGATTTGCCTATTAATCTAATCAATCGCTGAGGTAAAAATTGTGAAAATATTGCTGATCGGATTAATCCGAGGCTACAAAATGGGGATTTCTCCTTACCTGCCTAACGCCTGTAGATTTCAGCCAACTTGTTCGCAATACGCGATCGAAGCAATAGAGAGATTTGGGCCTGCCCGCGGCAGCTCAATGGCAGTTAAGCGGATTTTGCGCTGTCATCCTTTTCATCCAGGGGGTTACGATCCAGTACCTCCCACAGATAGCGAGGGCAATTAATTATTAGTTAGAATCCTGATTTTAGTTATTAGTTAATAGGGCAAATAGCCGTTACATCCTCATGGCTAAAACTCCTGGGGGGAATCACTCCCTAAGAGGGTTAAATTCTCACAATAAGTGGTGTTTTTTAACCTAAATTCAGTAAAATTACTGTTATCTTTCAAAACTCAGCAGCTATATAATGGTACAAACAGAGTACAGGGGATGCGAGTTGATATGTCTGCTACCGCAATCGGATACAAAATGTTGTCCCATACTCTGGCTGTACTCAGCCAGAAACAAGCAACGGGGAAACTGGTGTTAGAGCAAGGGGAACAACAGTGGCAACTTTACTTTTTTCAGGGTAGTTTGGTTTATGCCACGGGAGGAGCGCACAGAGCTAGACGCTGGTACAGGGCGATCGGGCAACACTGTCGAAACTTTCAAGTGGATCTCAGAGACCTCGATGCTGGAGAACTGTGGGAATATCAACTGCTTCAGCGAGGGATAGCAGCCAGCGAAATGAGCCTGGAACAAGCTAGGGCGATCGTCCACACCAGCCTTTCCGAAGTGTTATTTGCTCTGATCGGTCAATCGGGTTTGCGCCGGGAGTGGCGTCCGTCCCAGAAATATTTTTCTACAATTACCTCTTCTTTGCTGCTGTCTTTAACAGAAGTAGAGAAAGTTCTGTGTTGTACAGAAGAAATTTGGCAGAAGTGGAAAGCAATGGGTTTGTGGCTGGTAGATCCAGAACAAGCACCGCTTTTAAAACCGTCGGCTCAGTTGCAGCAAAATCGATTTAGTTCTAATTCTTTGATCGCTTTGGGTAACGTATTCAACGGCGAGAATACTCTTTGGGATATTGCATTTAAGAAAAAGCAGTGCGTGACAGTGGCAACTCGCGCTTTAGTCAATTACATCAAGCAGGGTTTAGTAAATTTCCGCACAGTACCAGACTTGCCGTCGCCTATAGAACAGTGGCGCCTGGCCGCAGCTATTGCTGGGCCGGGTCGCCCTTTGATTGCTTGTATCGATGACAGTCCGACAGTTTGCGAATTTTTAGAGCAAATTTTATTGCCGGAGGGCTATCGAGTCCTAAAAATTCAAGACCCCATGCAGGGAGTGGGCCTCCTCGCCAAACAAAAGCCTGCTTTAATTTTTATGGACGTGGTGATGCCGAAGACAAGTGGCTTTGCTTTGTGCAATTTTTTGCGAAAGACACCTGCTTTTCGGGAAACTCCGATCGTGTTTTTGACCAGTCAAGACAGTATAATTGACCGCACACGAGCGAAATTGACAGGTGCTTCCGATTTTTTGAGGAAGCCAGCCAATCCCGAACAGGTTTTGGAAATAGCTGACAAGTATTTGAAGGTAAAAGGCGATCGCTACCCTTCAGCAATTCGCCCCCAAGATATACTGAACTCGCACCAACTTACCTTGGCAAATTCTTGACCCCAAATTAATGAACACAAGAACCCCTTGCTGGGTGCGTCAGGAACTGACGCACCCTACGCTCATTGTAAAATAAAGACGCAATCGAATTTAAGATAATTAATTATGAGTAATGTTACGAGCGATCGCACTCCGCAGGTGAGCGTAGTAATTCCGGCTTACAACTGCGCGGATTACGTCGGCCAAGCCGTAGATAGCGTTCTGCACCAAACCTATGCTAACTGGGAAATTATTGTAGTAGACGACGGCTCCCGAGACGATACCAGATTAGTTTTAGAGAAATATGGCGATCGAATTCGCTACATTTACCAACAAAATCAAGGAGTTTCGATTGCCAGAAATCACGGCATCGAGCTAGCGCGAGGAGAATTTATCGCCTTTCTCGATGCTGACGACTACTTTTTTCCCGACAAATTAGCAGCACAAATGGCTGTATTTGCAGCGCGACCAAATCTAGGAATAGTTCACAGCGGCTGGCGTCTAGTTAATAGTATAGGCGAACCGCTAAAAGATGTCAAACCCTGGCAAAATGTCCCTAAATTAGACTTAGAAATGTGGCTGCGATGGAAACCAGTATTACCCAGTGCGATGGTATTTCGCCGTCAGTGGTTAGAGCGCGCCGGCGGATTTGATCCTCGATTTCCCCCGGCGGAAGATACAGATTTAGTGCTGCGTTTAGCCTTAATGGGATGCGAAGCAGAGTGGTTGCAACAAGTAACTGTTTGCTACCGCCAGCACGAACAAAGCGCCATGTACAAAGGTTTACCGCAGGCTAAATCCCTCGCCGCAGTGATGGACAATTTTTTTGCCCGCCCCGAGTTGCCGGACAAAATACGTTTGTTGGAAAAGCAAATCAAGTACAGTACCTTAGTTTGGATTGCTTGGTATTTGTACCGCACCGGTCATGCTGTTGAGATGGTAGAGTTTTTGCAGCGTTCTTGGAATTATACGCCTTATTTGCCTGTGGAAACAGTAATTAATTGGGCGGAAGCTTTCGCCGAGTTTTCCCAGGATGCGGGAAATGAATTCGATGCAGATTTATTAGCTCAATCTCCCGAGTGGCAGCAGTTAATGCAGTGGATTATTCTCGGTACGCCAGCTTGATTGAAAGCTTTTCCATTGCACTGATATCGTTTACGGTTGCATAGGAATTATTTAACCGCAGAGAGCGCAGAGGACACAGAGGAAGAGAAGAGAGGCTTTTCGCATTTCTGGCCATGTAAAACCTGCATAAACTTTATTAGGCTTCAGTTTGAGTTTCTGCTTCAGTAAAAATTGGTGGCCACAGTTCACAAATTGGCAATTCCCAGCCAGGAAAAAGTTCGGGGACAGTCAAAATATCTTCATTTCCCAGCACAATCGGTTCACCTTCCTGACGATAAACTGTTACAGTTCCTTCATCTGGATCGATCAAAATTCCAACTTGCGCTCCGAGTTCTAGGAAATTCTTAATCTTTTTTTCTAGCGGTTTAATGCGATCGCTCTGTGATTTAATTTCTACTACGAAGTCTGGGACTAATTCTCCGAAATAACGGGGACTTTGCCTGAGACGTGCGGCTCGGACAAAAGAAACATCAGGTGCTGTAAGGTTAGCATCAGGTAAAATAAAGCCGCCTGCGGAGTCAAAAACTCGACCCAAACGGCGGGGATTCACCCAAACGAAGAGAAAGGCACTCAAGCGAATGCCAATTTCGCTAGATACAATGTCTGACGGGCCCACAATGATAATTCTCCCGCTTTCTAGTTCAACTTGATAGTCTTGACCGGCTTCTTTGAAGGTTTTTTGGACTTTTTCTAAGTCTTTAAGTGTCATCATACGATTTTAGATTTTAGATTTTAGATTTTAGATTTTAGATTTTAGATTTTAGATTTTAAATTTAAACTTTTATAATTTTCTGCAACTGACGCACTCTAAATCATATTGGTTATTGCTTATTTTGTCAGGTGCGTCAATCTATTTTAGAATTGAAGAATTATCTGCAACTGACGCACCCTACAGGTTGGTTATTCCTTAGCAGAAAAGGAGTTGCCGCAGCTACAGCTTTGGGCGGCATTGGGATTGTGAAATCGGAAACCTCCGCCCATCAAGTCTTCTGAATAATCCAATGTGAGCTCATTGAGATATTTTAAGTGCTGGGGGTCGATCGCAACGGAAATTCCCTCCGACTCGCATACAGCGTCTTCTGGGGCTGGCGCATCGTCAAATGCCATTGTATAAGACAAACCGGAGCAGCCACTCGATTCCACGCCCAGACGAAATAAAGCATTGGGGTTTGGATGCTTCGACTTGAGGCGCGTTACTTCTGTTGCTGCTGTTTTGCTCAGATGAATCATTATGAGTAATTGGTAATTGGTAATTTGGAAGTAATGTTGAGTTTTGAAAATGTAGAATGTGCCTCGCCCTCTACCTTACCCGGAGAATGTAGGGTGCGCCGGGCCGCGCACCTTACCCCTATATTTTTAGCAACTTGAGTTACTTAGCCTTTTCTGTACGGGCATAATCGTCTTGAAAGCGGATAATATCATCTTCTCCGAGATATTCGCCATTCTGCACCTCAATTAAAACCAGAGGGATAACTCCCGGATTTTCCAGGCGGTGAGAAATGCACTGAGGAACGTAGGTAGACTGATTTGTAAACAGAACTTGTTCAGTTTCGCCACAAGTAACTTTTGCAGTACCAGAAACCACGATCCAGTGTTCGCTGCGGTGGTGGTGCATTTGCAGGCTGAGGCGATGTCCAGACTTAACTTCGATCCGCTTAATTTTATATCCTGGGCCTTCTTCTAGAGTCGTAAATGAGCCCCAAGGCCGCAATTCTGTAGCGGCTATTCCGTAGGATGCTGCAGGTGCGTGCAGGGTAGATACTTGAGAAATTTCTTGAATCTGAACCATGATTTTCACTCCTTGAGGATTCCTTGCTGAATCCTTTGGTAAACGACGTTATTTTTTGAGATTAACTAATCTATAGTTAAAACCGAAGCCCACCTGCGGGGATTGGTTAGCCGACTCTAGAGTTTTGCAAGAGTTGTGCTCAGCCCGATCGACCTGCCTTAACAACCATAGCAAAACCAACATAGCTGTTGTCACCTGTTATTCGCTCGATCGCGCCAATCTACATCAAATCTTCATAGAAAGGGCGCTGGTTCTTGAATATTGATTAAAGGTTAATCCTAATCCAGCTCTTGAGACTGCTGCTGCAAAAATTCTAGCACCTGGTTAGAGACCCTCTGGGATGAAACCTGGTTGAATAGTTAGACTTGAATAAGTTTGGCTAAGTTCTCTGAAGCAGTGATAAGTAAACCGAACGTCGTAGAGTTTTTTCAATTCTGCAACCAGGGTGGGAGAAAGCGGACGAAAGCTATCCAACCAGGCTTTGAGTCGATCGACTTTTTGCAATTTTTCAGAAAGGTTCATCGCGGATGAGAAGGCAAAATGCTGGTGGAGAATGTCACCCAGACGCTGAGGATACAGTCGCATTAACAATGCTATAAACTCATTTCTCAAGAACAGGCTTTCCGGCCTGTTCCACAGAGAGTAAATTTTGTGGAACAGGCATCTTGCCCGCCCTTGAAAAGCTTATTAACAATAGTGCAAGATGTGAGTTGGTATCGGAATTACTCATCTCTGTTCCTCTGCGCTCTCTGCGGCCTCTGCGGTTTAATAATTCACATAATTGAAGAGTCTTTAAGCATAAATATTTAGACCTCCGGGTTCCATAGTTAAGTGATCGGCTTTAACTATTTTTTTACTCGAATATAAAAAGCTGGGATTTTTTGGTAACTCTACCTAATTGAGTAGATCCACATATAATACATGATACTAGATCGATCGGCATCCCACCCTCTACTCTAGATCAACATCTTTTCACCACTTTGAGAGACACATCAAAATGAACAGCAACGGACTGCCACAAAAACAAGGCTTGTACGATCCGCAGTTCGAGCACGACGCTTGCGGAGTCGGATTCATCGTACACATGAAGGGTAACAAATCCCACGAAATTGTCGAGCAGGCACTGACAATCCTATTGAACCTCGACCACCGAGGCGCGTGCGGCTGCGAACCCAACACCGGAGACGGGGCGGGGATTTTGATGCAGGTGCCCCACAAGTTTCTCAAGAAAGTAACGGCGGGCCTCAACATCGAACTTCCCGAAGCCGGCGAGTACGGCGTTGGCGCGATTTACTCGTCGCCAAATCAAACTGAACGCGAAAACGGCAAACGCATTTTTGAGGAAATCGCCGCAGAAGAAGGCCAAGAAGTGCTGGGCTGGCGCGATGTTCCCACGGACAACTCGTCCCTCGGCGACACCGCCAAATCTAGCGAACCCTTCATGCAGCAAGTGTTCCTCCGGCGGGCCGCAGGTATCGATGAGGCGGCTTTCGAGCGGAAACTGTACGTCATCCGCAAGCGTGCTCACAATGCCATCCGCAGGACTAACACAGACCCCTACTGGTACAATTCCACTCTCTCCTGTCGGACGATCGTCTACAAAGGAATGTTAATGCCCGTGCAAGTCGGCGATTACTATCCCGACCTGCACGACCCCGACATGGAAAGCGCTCTAGCCCTGGTTCACTCGCGCTTCAGCACGAATACTTTTCCGAGTTGGGAACGATCGCACCCTTACCGCTACATCGCCCACAACGGCGAAATTAACACGATGCGTGGCAACATTAACTGGATGCACGCGCGGCAATCGCTGTTCGAGTCGGAACTATTCGGCGATGACTTAAAGAAAATCCCCAATTTAATCAATATCGAAGGCAGCGACTCGACGATTTTTGACAATGCTTTGGAATTGCTGACTTTGGCTGGGCGTTCTTTGCCACACGCTGTAATGATGATGATTCCCGAACCTTGGACAGCCCACGAGTCGATGAGTGACGAGAAAAAAGCTTTCTACGAATACCATTCTTGCTTGATGGAACCTTGGGACGGCCCAGCTTCGATCGCATTTACCGATGGTACTTCGATCGGGGCCGTGCTCGATCGCAACGGTTTGCGCCCTTCCCGCTACTGCGTTACCAAAGACGACTTGGTAATTATGGCATCGGAAGCCGGAGTTTTGCCGATCGCCCCAGAACGAATTGTATCAAAAGGTCGCTTGCAACCGGGGCGGATGTTCCTGGTAAATACCGAGGAAGGCCGCATCGTCTCTGACGAGGAAATTAAAACCAAAATCGCTACAGAACACCCCTACCGCCAGTGGATCGACCAGCACATGGTCGAAATCGCCAAACTGAAAGATGCGCCGGCAGTAGCAGAACCTCATCCCGAAACATTATTGCAGCGGCAAATGGCCTTTGGCTACACCTTTGAAGAACTGCGGTTGCTGTTAGCACCGATGGCAAAAGATGGTGTGGAAGCTGTCGGCGCGATGGGTGCGGATACGCCGCTGGCGGTGCTTTCTAATCGACCAAAACTGCTTTATGAATACTTCCAGCAGTTGTTTGCTCAAGTTACCAATCCGCCGATCGATTCTATCCGCGAAGAAATTGTAACTTCTGCCGAAACTACGATCGGCGCTGAACGCAATTTGCTCAAACCAGAACCCGAAAGCTGTCATTTGATTGAACTGAAAACGCCGATTCTCAGCAATGAAGAATTAGCTAAGCTCAAACACGTAAATGAGGGCAATTTCAAGTCCGTCACCGTACCGATTTTGTTTGACCCCAAAAGCGGTGTAAAAGGTCTTGAACAAGCGTTAGAAGAGGTTTTTGCAGCAGCAGACAGCGCGATCGCCTCCGGGGTGAATATCCTCATTTTGAGCGATCGGGGTATCAGTCCAGACCAAGCCGCAATTCCGGCGCTGCTGGCAGTTGCGGGCCTGCACCACCACTTGATCCGTAAAGGTACGCGCACGCGGGCGGGACTCGTGCTCGAATCCGGCGAACCGAGGGAAGTGCATCACTTTGCAACACTTATTGGATATGGTTGCGGCGCGATTAATCCGTATTTGGCGTTTGAGACGATCGCCGATTCGATCCGCGAAGGATTGCTGCTAAATGTCGAGTACAAAACAGCTTGCAAAAACTACGTTAAAGCGGCAACTAAAGGGGTGACGAAAGTTGCCTCGAAAATTGGGATTTCCACAATTCAAAGTTATCGCGGCGCGCAGATTTTTGAGGTGATCGGCTTGAACAAATCCGTAGTCGATAAATACTTTGCTTGGACAGCCTCGCGGATTGAAGGCGTAGGCCTCCAAGTCATCGCCCAAGAAGCAATTTTGCGCCATAATCACGCATTCCCCGATCGCCCATCCAGCGGACATACTCTCGATGTTGGCGGCGAATATCAGTGGCGGAAAGAAGGCGAGGCGCATTTGTTTAGTCCGCAGACAATTCACGCGCTGCAACAGTCGGTGCGCGAGGGCAGTTATACGCTTTTCAAACAGTATTCTGGGCTGGTAAACGAACAAAACCAGCAGCATTTTACCCTGCGCGGTTTGTTGCAATTCAAACAGCGGGAATCGATACCGATTGAGGAAGTTGAGCCGATCGAATCTATTCTCAAACGCTTTAAAACCGGGGCGATGAGTTATGGTTCGATTTCTAAAGAAGCCCACGAATCTTTAGCGGTGGCGATGAACCGCATTGGTGGCAAATCGAACACCGGTGAAGGCGGCGAAGATCCCGATCGCTACACTTGGACGAACGATCGGGGCGACTCGAAAAACAGCGCGATCAAACAAGTTGCTTCCGGGCGTTTCGGCGTTACCAGCTTGTACCTTTCCCAAGCGCGGGAACTGCAAATCAAGATGGCGCAAGGCGCGAAACCCGGTGAAGGCGGACAGTTGCCGGGTAAAAAAGTATACCCGTGGATTGCGAAGGTGCGAAACTCGACTCCGGGTGTGGGATTGATTTCGCCTCCTCCTCACCACGACATTTATTCGATCGAAGATTTGGCCGAATTGATTCACGACTTGAAAAATTCCAACCGGGAAGCGCGGATTAGCGTCAAACTCGTGTCGGAAGTTGGAGTCGGGACGATCGCGGCCGGTGTAGCGAAAGCCCACGCCGATGTCGTGTTGATTTCCGGCTACGACGGCGGAACCGGCGCGTCGCCGCAGACTTCGATCAAACACGCCGGTTTACCTTGGGAATTGGGATTGGCGGAAACTCACCAAACTTTGGTGCTCAACAATCTCCGCAGCCGGATTGTCGTGGAAACTGACGGTCAAATGAAAACCGGCCGCGATGTAGTAATTGCTGCCTTGCTTGGCGCTGAGGAATTCGGTTTTGCGACGGCGCCGCTGGTGACATTGGGCTGCATCATGATGCGCGTTTGCCACCTGAACACTTGCCCGGTGGGCGTAGCGACGCAAGACCCGCTGCTGCGGAAAAACTTTACCGGCGACCCCGATCACACGGTAAACTTTATGACTTTCATCGCGCAGGAAGTCCGGGAAATTATGGCGCAGTTGGGCTTCCGCACGCTGAATGAAATGGTGGGGCGGACTGATGTTTTGGAACCTCAGCAAGCTGTGGAACACTGGAAGGCTAAGGGTTTGGATTTCTCGAAAATCCTTTATCAGCCGGAGGTTGGCGCGGATGTCGGGCGCTACTGTCAGATGGCGCAGGATCACGGTTTGGAAAAGTCCCTGGATATGACTGTGTTGTTGGATTTGTGCAAAGGCGCGATCGAAAACGGCGAAAAAGTCCACGCCAAACTGCCAATTACCAATGTCAACCGCGTTGTCGGCACAATTCTCGGCAACGAAATCACCAAACGCAACTGGGAAGGTTTGCCGGATGACACGGTACACCTGCACTTCCAAGGCAGCGCTGGGCAAAGCTTTGGGGCATTCGTGCCCAAGGGTGTCACCCTGGAGCTCGAAGGCGAAGCTAACGACTATTTGGGCAAGGGGCTCAGCGGCGGCAAGATTATCTTGTATCCGTCGCCAGCTTCTACCTTTGTCGCGGAAGAAAACGTGATTGTCGGTAACGTAGTGCTTTACGGCGCAACATCCGGCGAGGTTTTCATCCGAGGGATGGCGGGCGAACGTTTTGGGGTGCGTAACTCCGGCGTGAATGCAGTAGTTGAAGGTGTGGGCGATCACGGTTGCGAGTACATGACTGGTGGCAAAGTTGTAGTTTTGGGTGAAACCGGGCGCAATTTTGCAGCGGGTATGAGTGGCGGTGTTGCTTACATTTTGGATGAGGCGGGGGATTTTGCTACTCGCTGCAATATGTCGATGGTGGATTTGGAAAAATTGGAGGATGTTGAGGAAATTAGCGATTTGCGGCAGTTAATTCAGACTCACTTTGATTTGACTGGAAGTGCGAAGGCATCGAAGGTTTTGGCAAATTGGGACTCGATGGTGCCGGTGTTTGTGAAGGTGATGCCAAGGGATTATAAGCGGGTGTTGCAGGCTATTGAAAGGGCGATCGCATCGGGTTTAAGCGGTGATGATGCGCTGACGGCTGCGTTTGAAGAAAATGCTCGCGATGTCGCCCGGATTGGCGGCAGCTAGGGTTTAGCATGAGGAATGGGTAATGGCTGTTAGTAACAATCAATTACCTATTCCTCACGAGCGAGCGATTACCAAATTGTTCACCGACTAACCTCGTAGCCTAACGATCGAGCTCACCCGCCATTGAAAGCGTAATAAAAACGAGCGGAGCTATAGGCGGTCGGATCGAGGTCGTTGTTGTGCCGTTGTCTCGATGCTTTAGGAGGTTGGCTGGTTCTTATTCGTAAGCACTCAACTATCAGACAAAAATTCCCACTTGAACCAACTTGCAAGCTCATCGACAGCATCTGAGAACTCGCGCTTTTCTTCTAAGCTCATAGCACGCGCACGGTGAATCCATGTACCTTCGTCGGTCGGATCTTGCACGTTAGTCGTGTCCTTGAGGCGCTTAATAGTCTCGATCCAACCATAGGCATTTTCGTCCTTGACTCGTGTTACATCAAAATCCTTAAATGCACGTGTGCAGTAGTCGAACGCCTCGGCGAAACTTTTTTCTTCGCCCCAAGGATGTGGTGCCATAAGCGCCGAGCGAGCTTGTGAGAGTTTTTCGGTTTGGTAGCTGAAGCGATCTTTTGTCACTTGGTCACCTCTCTATTATTTATCGTGTTTCCCTGTATTATCTTATCTAACTCTTGAACTATGGATCTCTTCACACCTGTCATACCTCAAGAACTTCAACATCCTAACTTTCGCTTTATCACTAAACCAGGATTCTTTGACCCGGAAAGTAAAGTCTTGAAAAATTGGGCGGATGGTTTTGTTGATCGAGATGGTAAATTTGTCAAGGAGTTTCAGACAACGTTTAACTCATCATTTTGGGAATTGTATCTCTTTGCCTGTTTTAAAGAGCTTAACTGTTCAGTGGATCTATCTCATTCATCCCCTGATTTTGTATTAACTTCTCCTCATGGCGAATTTATTGCTGAAGCGACTACAGCAAACCACCCTCAAGGTCATCGTCCTGAATGGGATAAAGATCAGGTTAGACCCGAAGAAGCCGAAATGGATGATATTCTAAGGCTATCTACGCTTCGACTATTACAAGCAGTCACTGAGAAATTTAAGAAATTCAAGAAATCATATTCAAAACTAACTCATGTTCAAAATAAGCCATTTGTAATATGCGTTAGCCCCTTCGATCAGCCATTCTTTTTTCTTCAAGATTGTCTAGCTATTATTCGCGTTCTTTACGCCTATGACCAACCTTTGACAATTTCAGGGACTCAGGAAGGAGAATTGCTTATTGTAGGGGAGTCTAGAAAATACCAAGTACAGAAAAAACCGAATTCAGAAATTGATTTAGGCTTATTTACAAATGAAAATATGGCTGATGTAAGCGCCATTATTTTTAATAATCGAGCAACTATTTGCAAGGTTCGTGCCCTTGCTGGCGAAGGAAAATATCCAGTCATATTCTATGGTTCTAGAGCAATTGAATCTGAGACGGAAACAGGAGTTGAACGTTTTGTTGCAGAAAGACCAAATTATCAAGAAACATTGCTTGATGGTTGCCATGTTCTATTTAATCCATTTGCCAAACATCCTTTAGATCGAAAGCTTTTTGAGGGGAAAGAAATAGCAATTCATAATTATGACCCACAAACGCACAGCTATCAATTGAGAATCCCGAATGGATTCCTTTATCAACGAGGATGTATGTCGGGCATTGGTGAAACTGAAGAAGCTCTCAACAAGTACCAGGCTTCTACCCTTAGCACAAAAACCTATGAAGAATTGCCTCCCGAAATCTGGCCAGAAGATAAATTATTATATGAGGTTGGAAAAAATGGATTATTCTGCGAAAATCACATGGGGCATTATCGTGGCTGGACTATCCTAGTTTCTCTGGATTCAATCGATCAAGATTGGAGTGCTTTAGCAGTAAATACTCTCTGTTACAGTTATCCGAACTTCAGGAAAGTTAACAGTGATGACAATATAGCCTCAACAAGCCTAGGAGAATGGTTGCCAACAAAGGAAGAAGCGTACAGCGCTATTAAATGTAAAATTGACGAAATCTGTGAACAGAGCTGAATTGACAATACTGTTTTACAGTTTGTCTAGCAATAACTGAAATTGAATCATTGACAAGAAGCCTTAAGCCTGGGTTAATCATATGGCATAGTTACCTCTATAAAGTCAGCACTATGGGAAAATCAACGGTATCGATGGAACTTTATTCAGATGTCATCTTGCTGTACAACTTTCCAGAAGAAGGACTTTATGCCGGCGATATCGGTACGGTTGTAGAACAGCATCAGGTTGAAGGACTAGAAACAGGTTATAGCGTTGAGTTTTTCGATCTGTTGGGAAACACTGTAGCAGTTGCGACACTACCTGGAAGTTATTTGCGATCGCCCACAAGTGCAGATCGACCTACAGTTAGACTGGTTAATAGTTTTGCTGCGTAAGTAGAAGCAATAGTGCAATGGATAAACTAACTGAGTATCCCAAACTAATCTAATTGAACTCACCCCTGAATTGCTGTCAAGCCACCCGTTTGATATAATGTTGTTACTAGATTGTAGAATAGCAATCAAAAAAAAGGGATAATTATGACCGTCGAACAAGCCATTTTGGAAAATGTGAAGGTCTTATCGCCAGACCAACAACAAGAAGTCTTAGCTTTCATTAAATTCTTGCAGTCCGATAAATGGGAAGATATCTATAAAGGAAAATTCAAAGAACTGCAACAAGAAATTCGTCAAGACACTGACATCGATACTGATAATGACCCCATTGAAACTGTCCTAGAAGGGATTCAGCAAGGCTTCCATGAGGCAATTACCGGACAAACTCTCCCTTTGTCTCAACTGTGGGACGGCATTGATTTTCTCATCCTTTGCTGAGCTAAATGACTGTAAATTCACTCCAAAGTTTGCAAGGTTTCCAAAATAGACAGTCCTCAGATATATATCCACACTTCTCATAGAAACCCATTGCGGTTTCATGTGCGACTGTAACGACCGTAATATCATCTTCCCCACCAACCATCTCTCGGATGCGAACCAATAATTCACTTCCTATTCCTCGTTTTGCATAGGACCTGTCCACACCTAAGTCTGTGACAAAAAGGAAATAAACAAAATCCGTAATACCAAAGGCTACCCCGATGAGCTTCCCTTGATCATTCCTAGCCGTAACAGCAACTGAGCGAGCAGTCAAGAGCTTCCTTATCCTTTCTTCAAAACGCTCTTTGGGATACTGACTACCAAGATCGCTCCTTTTTAAGAAGTCGTAATATTCCTCAAAAGACAAGTTTTCGTTCTCTTGATAGTCAATCATCTTACTTACTCAAATTTTTTCTTAAATTACTGCATATTTTATGTCCTGTCAAGAGAAAGTCAAAATATTCTGAGAGTTTTCCAGTATCTACCAGGCTACCTGGAAGTTATTTGCGATCGCCCACAAGTGTAGACAGACCTACAGTCATGATATTGTCCGAAGGCGATCGCCCCTAAAATATTTACAAAACTAAATCTCGTATGCGCTCTATATCTAGCTGTTAAAATAGACAAACCTGAGCGTTAAAATCGCAAATGTATGACAGCGTTCCTACACACTATGCAATGGAATATCTAACTTTTAGAGAAGGCGATGGAGAGGACATACAGGCGATCGTCAATATTCACAATTCTCATGCGCGCGGTCAAAATACGTCGATCGAGCGCGGCTTTTTGCTAACACAAATTACTGAAGATGAGATTGTCCAAAGCTTAAATAATTCATGCAGATATTTTGTTGTCGCTAAAACCGATGGGAAAATTGTGGGATTTGTGGCTATATCACAACCCAAAATATCTGATGAAATCTTGGATAAAATTATCTGGAAAGATGAGGTTTTTAAGAAAAGAGTCACCAGCGATCGGCATTTTTATCTCGAAAGAGTAGCAACAAAGTTAGATTGGATGGGTAGAGGTGTTGCTCAATTTATGTATAAAGAAATTTATCAATTTTTTCCAAATTCATTTATTTCGCTGTTTATTGTTACCCAGCCAATAGCTAATACTCGTTCCCTAATGTTTCACCAAAAACAGGGATTTGAACAAATAGGAACTTTGCAAGTTGACCGATTTCTCGATCTAGAAAATTATGAATGTATTGTGATGTTTAAAGAAACTTGAATTTATCATGAGTGGGTCTCCCAACAGAAGCCGAATTCAATCCAGCCTAACAGGAATTACTAGAAGCGAGGGAACTGTTATCTCCGCGAATTGCAATCTCAAATAAGCTCGATATAACTCCCCTGGCGGCTGCGATACTTCGCCTCCCCGCAGTAAAAATATTTTTCCCAAACAAAAAGCGCCCCTATTTCTAGGAGCGCTTTTTGTTAATCTCAGACTAAAACTTAGCCATTGATAGAAGGAGCAACCAAAGCTACGGGAGTTGTTTCACCAGCAGCCAAATCAAGCGGGAAGTTGTGAGCATTGCGCTC
>NZ_JAUBOS010000071.1:0-31783 GCF_036700365.1 Microcoleus sp. w2-18bC1 | reverse complement strand
ATTTAGTTGTTATGGCTTTGTGAGCCATACTAGCCGTCTCTGAGTATTGTTACTCGTTTAGGCTAAACGAATCGCACACTTCCCCAGTAATTGTTGCACGAGAATGGATCAATAGACCGATCAAACTTTTGACTCAGAAGCTCGATCGGGCTAAATACCCCCAAATACGGCAAAGGCGCACAGTACGCACCCTACAACGAAGGTGTGCACTGTGCACCCGCAGGCTAAGTTATTGTTGTTTAATTAAGCAACTGACAAATAAGACTCTAGGGCTTCGGAACCACCGATCAACTTGCCGTCGATAAATACTTGCGGCACTGTTGTAGCCCCAGTCACAGCCCGGAGCGATCGAGTTGTGATATCCCGGCCCAAGACGATTTCTTCATAATCCAAGCCCTTCTGACTCAGCATTGCCTTAGCCTTAGCGCAGAAGGGACAGCCCATTTTTGTAAACAGCGAAACTACCTTCGGCTTGGTTGCTGCGGAGTTGATGTAGTTGAGCATCGTCTCGGCATCGGACACTTTGAAAGGGTCGCCCGGTTCCTCTGGCTCAATAAACATTTTTTCAACCAAGCCATCTTTTACCAGCATCGAATAACGCCAAGACCGCTTGCCAAAGCCTAAATCTGTTTTGTCTACCAGCATTCCCATGCCTTCGGTAAATTCGCCGTTACCGTCGGGAATTAATGTCACATTGTCTGCTTCTTGGTCTTTGGCCCACTCGTTCATCACAAAGGTGTCATTGACGGAAATGCAAACGATTTCATCTACGCCGTTTTCTTTGAAAACTTTCGCCAATTCGTTGTAACCGGGGAGGTGCGTTGACGAACAAGTGGGAGTAAAAGCTCCAGGCAGCGAGAACACTGCTACGGTTTTGCCTGCAAATATATCATCGGTGGTGACATCGACCCACTCGTTGTCTTTGCGAGTGCGAAAGGTGACTTTGGGTACTCTTTGACCTTCTTGGTTCGTCAGCATGATTTTAAATTTTTGGGTACTTGGGTTCAATTCCTTTGCTTATTATAGCGTACTCATAACGAGTATGACTTGTCAAGGCTAGGCGGGTTTTTTCTCGGACTTGGGCGCGCGCGAGCTCAGTCCATTGTCTTTGCGACGATAGTTTGAATCATAGTCCGAATCAATCTCGTGGCGCGCGCGAGCTCAGTTCATTGTCTTTGCGACAGCTAGCAGATTTAAAACTTGCTGTTTAAGTAGGTCGGCAATTCTGTCTCCATTCCTTTGCTGCTGCTAACGGGTGAGGATTTTTTACACATTCTGTCAACATATCGATATCAATTCCCGGTAGCAATTCGCTTTGTGTGATTAATTCATAACCGCAGTTTGACACGAATTCAACCGGGATTTCTTCTCGCAAATGGTAGATAGAAAATCGGTCATTTCGCCAGAACCAAACCTCTCGCACATTCAACCTTCTATACAGTTCTAGTTTATTGATGCTGCCACTGGTAACAATCACTTCAATTACCAAATCGGGAAATTCTTTATCTGTGCCAATACAGTAAGCTTCATCTGGTTCCGTACCGCCACGTTTTTCCTCTTGTCGCAGAGTTGTAGACCCAAAAGGGAAATATTCGATGTCAGCTTCTACAAAATAAATAAGCAGCAGATCTCCAATGCGAGTTTTTCTACTTTCATGGCGGCGAGAAGGCGACATAATTTCCAAAACTCCATCTAAATAAGTAACTCGATATCCTGCCGCATCTCCAATCCGATTCAGCAGTGTCTCGTATTGTTCCCAGTTGGCGCTATCGGTAATGTAGCGATCTTCAGGATCTTGGCGTTGGAATGCTTGTTCCTTAAGTAGCGTATCTAGCTCGCTCGTCAGCATCGGTATTACCTCCTTACAAGTTGTTCTAATCTTAGCTCAACTTTATTCCCAATCAAACTGCCTCCCCAAATATTCCTCTAATTCCTGATTGTAAGGTCGGAAATAATCGCTTAACCTGTCGCGAACCGATTCATTTACTCGCTCGTAAGAACCGGGATTAGCATTTTGGTACTCAGACAATTGATATCCCGGCAAATCTAAGAATTCTAAAACTGGCTTGACTGTTGTCGCTGCATCTGCATAAAAATCTTCGCTTTTCAAAATTAGCAACTGTTCTGTAGGAAAGAAAGTCCGCCAGTTTTTAATAAATTCTATGTACCTACCGCGAGCTAAATAATTGCCCGGTTCCTCGCCGATGATGTATTCTGGATTTTGATTCAACCGTTCAATTTCATCGCTAATTACTCGAGCGAGCGATCGCGATTCCCAGTTTAAGTCAGTCAAGCGGTAAAATTGAGAAATCGCCCGATCGACCGGATTTCGTAACAGTACAATCAGTTTCGCCTCTGGAAATGCGCTGTAGAGACGTTCCGGTGCTTCCCGATAGTCAAAATAGCTCGGACTTGCTTCGCCAGTTACAAATTCCTCTCCCGGAGGCATGGGCGGAAAATGAGCCAAATACCAATCAATCCCTCTGTCAAAGTGCCACGAAAAAAAATCCATCTCCTTTTTAATCGGAGTCAAAATTTGCGGGTGTTGAGCTAAATAAGTATACAGAGAAGTCGTCCCGCACCGCTGAGAACCAATAATTATAAAGTTAGGAACTTGGACTGGTTTTAAGTCCCAATTTTGTGGAACAGGCAAGATGCCTGTATCTTCTTGTGGAACAGGCATCTTGCCTGTATCTTCTTGTGGAACAGGCATCTTGCCTGTTCTCTTACTGATAAGAGATGCAAAACTTTGTTTGTAACTGACAGTTCGATAAAAATCAATCGCCTCAGCAATTTTACCTTGCCTTGTCAAAGCTTCCCCCAAATTCAGATAAGGCCAAAAAGCCTCCGGTTTAGCTGCAACAACTTCTCGGCACAAGTTCTCAACTTCATCGAGCTTGTTTTGCCTAACAAAAACTTCCCACAAATTGTAATAAAACCACCAAGGAAGATCGGGATTTATTTCTATTGCTTGGAAAAATGTCGCCGCCGCTTCCTCCCAATATTTTTGGTGGCTCAGAACAGCACCTAAATTATAATAAGACCAGCAATCATCGGGTTTTTGGGCTACCGTTGCGCGAGATGAGGCTAATGCGCGACCGCACTTTTCTTGCTGCTGCAACAAGTCCTCTAATTTCGCTGATATTTCTGCACAACTCGGCATCCTTGTCAATAGCAATTTGTAAATAATAATTGCGCTTTTTGGGCGATCGTACTTGGCTAAATTCTCTCCTAACTTCAAATAAAACTCCCAATTTTCCGGTGTAATTTGCAATTGATATTGTTCTAACACCAACTTTAAATCAGAATCTGTTTGTCCGAGAGCATATCCCAACTTCTCGTAAATTTCCGGCAAATCTCCATCAATTTTAACAGCTTTTAAATACGTGGCGATAGCTTCATCCCACTGTTTTAGTTTAGTTAAAGCGTCGCCTAAATTGCAAAAAGACCAAGCAAAATCCGAGTTGAGTGCAATCTCGCAGCGGTAAGCAGCAGCAGCCTCTTCCCATCGCCGAAGTTTCAGCAAAGCATCGCCCAGATTGTGATAAGACCAAGAAAAATCGGGATTTAACTCAACAGCTTTTTTGTAAGCAGCGACAGCTTCCTCCCATTTTGCAAGTTTCAGCCAAACATCGCCCAAACTGTGATAAGACCAGGAAAACTTGGGATTTAATTCAATAGCTTTTTTGTAAGCAGCAACAGCCTCATCAAACCTACCGCTTTCTTGCAGGGAATTCCCCAAATTGTGGTAGTCATTATCCATGCAAAACTCCTGCCATAGCCAGTAATTTTTCCAGCGAGTTCAAATCCAACTGCATATCCTTATGTAAAGGTTTGGTCGGAGTTCCATCATCAACCAAATCACCAATTAAATAGTAATGTTCTAAACCGCACAAATTGCTAATCATCCAATAACAATAGGGAACGTAAAGGGGAGAAAAAATCTCAATTACCTTAGTTCCCGGACTGCAAAAAACTAGATTTGTTAACCCCCCTCCGTGGGGTGCGACAACTACTTTAGCAGCAGCCAAACACGATGCTTGTTCCGCTATCGACATCGTTTCCAGCTTGACACTGCGGAACCCAAATTTTTCTAAGTATTTAATTACCTCTTCATCGTTGACGATTCGCCGATAGGAAGCTTGTTGGCGGCTGATATAAATCCGCTCCGAATAGTCGGTGCTTAGTGGCTGTTGTTCCTTTAAAAATGTCTTTCTGAGATATTCACACTTCCATTTTGAAACCGCCCCCGATCCGTCATAAGATATTGATGGAACTATTAATTTATCAGCGGCAATGTGTAAATTGCAGCGACTTTCTAAAAGTTTATCTTGAGGAATTCCTAAAGTATCTAAAGTTTCTGCTTGATAGGAATAATCCCTGGCATTGACAACAAACTTATCTATAGTTTCTATCAATCCGCTACGCTGCAAAAGATCAAAGCGCGTAATCACATCAAACATCCAATGAAAATAAGCGGCTCCACCCCAGCGAGCAGATAAAAAAGCCACATTTCCCTCCAAGTGTTCAGCGGGAGGCAATTTGTCGGAAGTGATTACCAATTCAGAACAGCCCATTGAAATATCAGCAACAAGTTTATTGTCTGAAGTAATCACAGCGGTAGTCACAACATCTGCCCAAGCTCGTCCGTTTGGCAAGACGGCAACAAAAGCTTTTCTCGAATGACTTTGATGTTCCCAAAATCTGCGGCTGGTGTCGATTGTTTTGGAATCTGATAAATTGATTTGACTCGCAGGATGAATGTCAATGCAGGTGAGGTTAGGATTGGATTCTGCTGCAACGGTCAAATCTTCTGTAAACCCACAGTATTTTTTGAGAATACTTAAGGGTAAGATTAGATTGCTGCAATTTGCCCGATCGCTCTCATCGCCTTCTCCTTGTTGTCCCAGAGCATAACCTATATTATCGTAAGCTTCAAACAAATCGGGTTTAATTTGCAGGGCTTGAACTAAATTAGTGATTGCAGGTTCCCACTGCTGTTTAGCCATTAAACTCAAACCCAATCCTTCGTAACACCAACAGGATTTTGGATCGAGATTGATGCCTTTTTCGTAAATGGCGATCGCCCTTTCCAATTCTCCTTGCTTCCGCAGTGCATCACCCAACTTTTTGTACAGCCAACTATGATCAGATTCTAGCTCAATAGCACGACCAAAAGCCACTGCTGCTTCGGGCCAATTTTCTTGTGATTCCAGAACTTCTCCCAAACAATTGTACAGCCAACAATCATCGGAATTTAATTCAATAGCTTTGCGGTAAGCCGCGGCCGCCTCCTCCCAATTTTCCAGAGCAACCAAAGCCTTACCTAATCTATCGTAAGACCAACAAAAATCGGGATTTAGTTCAACTAACTTGCGGTAAGCAACAGCAGCTTCCTCCCACTCAGAAAGCTCCATCAGTACATCACCTAAATTGTTGTAAGTCCAACAAAAATCTGGATTTAACTCAATAGCTTTGCGGTAAGCAGCAGCGGCTTCGTCGTATTCCTCAATTGCCTGTAAAGTTTCCCCCAAAAAGTGGTGAACCCAACTCAAATTAGGGTTGAGTGCGATCGCCCGTTGGTAAGCGGCCCGAGCTTCGTAAAATAGTTCTTTTTTTTGCATAGATTTACCCAACTTGTGGTAAGTTAAGTAGTTGCCAGACTTAATTTTAATAGCTGTTTGATACCGGGCGGTCGCCTCATCCAAATAACCGGCATTTGCTGCAATATCTCCCAACTTTTCCCAACCTAGAGACACCAGAGTTTGCTCTTCACCCAAACTTTGATTGCCGATTTTTTTGACAATCAGTTGATAGCCTTTGTGTACTACTTCTAACTGACTTCCAAACATCTCCAAAAAAACATCTATCCCAATTTTAGTATCTTGCTCCGGGCTGTCGGGAAACGTAAACTCGTAATCGTCAAAAATCATCAATCCCCCAACTTTCACCAACCTCCAAGATAAAATCGCATCTTGCAGAGCGCTGGTAGGTTTGTGACAGCCGTCAATGTAAGCAACATCGTAAAAATCCGCAGCCAAATTAATTAACAAATCTTGAGAGTAACCTTCTAATTCAATTACCCGATCTGCTGCTCCCGTTTTTACAATATTTCCCTTAAAATGTTGTTGAAAATACAAATCAATACAAGTAATCTTTGCCGTCGGATGAGTTAAAATATTATCCAGCAGCCAGCAAGCCGACATTCCCTGAAAACTGCCAATTTCCACCACTTGAAAATCCGCAATTCCGGTAAATTCCTGCAAATGCCGTTTCCAAATAGGGATATTGTGGGTAAACCAATCTTGGGTAAATTGATAATCTTTCGCCCCACACTCAGGCCAACCCCTCAATTCGCTCGCTTTTTGGTGACAAATAATTGCTTCTTCTAATTCCCCTAATTGCGGTAAAATATTTCCTAAATCGTTGTAAGGCTTAGAATTTGTCGGCTCGATTTCTATTTGGTGACGGTAAGTGGCAATTTGTGCGTATAACTCCTGTTGTTTCGCCCGAACCTCGTGTAGTTTTGCAACAACTTCCGCAGCATTGGGTTCAATTTGCAGTGCCATGCTATAAAATACGATCGCACCTTCCAACTGCTTCTGTTTCGCTAAACTATTGCCTAAATTTATATAAAACTCTGCTCCATCTAACTCAATTGCCAGCAAGCTATGGTAAACTTTCCCACTTGCAAGTACCTCTACACCTTGGGAATAAGTTTCAATTGTGCTGTCTAAACCCGATTCGCTGCGCTTCCGCAAAACATATCCCAACCGCTGATTGATTCCCGTCAAATTCGGCTCAATCTGAACCGCGTGCAGGTAAGCAGCCACAGCTTGATCCCAGGATTTTTCGCAGGTTAAGGCAACTCCCAAATTGACATAAAACCATGGAATATTGGGATTTATTGCAATAGCTTTGCGGTAGCAACTAATAGCTTCGGGCCACAGTTGTTTTTGAGCTAAAGCATCCCCTAAGCAATTGTATGCCCAGTAGGAATTATCATTGATTTCAAGAGCTTGGCGGTAGCATTTAATGGCTTCATCCAACTCGCGCTTCTGCACCAAAACATTACCTAAACCCACATAAGCACGAGCATAATTTGGATTGAGTTCGAGGCTTTTGTTGTAACAGGCGATCGCCCGATCGACTTCTCCTCGCTCCGCCCAAGTTTTACCCAAACTGTGATAAGATTCAAACGAATTGGGATTGATGGCAATGGCTTGTCGGTAATTGGCGATCGCCTCATCCCACCGCTTCTGGCCAATCAGCATTTCCCCCAAATTGTGATAAGCTGTTGCTAGCTTCGGGTTTAACTTAATTGCCCGCGAATAACATTCAATAGCGCGATCGAACTTTCCCACTTCAACCAAACTATTTCCCAGAGTGACGTGTTCCTCAGCCGTGGCCCAATCCGGCTCGATATTAAAAGCTTGATACCAACAGTCTGCCGCCTCTTCCCCCTTCTCTAACTGCGTCCAAATTCTCGCCAACTGCCGATAAACAGCAGCAAAATTCGGCGCTAGCGAAATTGCTTTTTCACAATTGGCGATCGCCTTTTCCCACTGTTTTTCTTGAGAATACAAAATGCCGAGATTAGCATAAACTTCCGGCAAATTTGGATTGCGATCGATTGCCGCTTCATACCACTGCTTAGCTTGCTCGATTTCACCTCGAACCTGCATCACCTTTGCCAGCGTCTGACAAGCTGCCGCCAAATTCGGTTCAATTTTCAACGCTGACTCGCAAGCAGAAACTGCCTCATTTAACCTTCCATTGGCTAAATAAACTTCTGCTTGCCGACTCAAATCAACCGCTGCCTTTTCCATCTTCTCAATCGAGGGCATAATTAAACTTGCTCCAGACACCAACTAACTCAAACCCACCACCTCAACCATCCTTTTCAGCGAACTCAAGTTCACTAAAATATCCTCAGTCAGCGAATTCTGATACATCAACTGTCTAATAGGATAGCATTCAAAAGCCTCGCCCGTTAAAAAGTAATGTTCCAACTGCAAATATTGACTGATTCCCCAGTAATAATGGCTGATATAGTGAGGCGACACCAACTCAATTACTTTAGTTCCCTTGCCACAAAAAATCGTATTTGTCAATCCGCTGCCGTGGGCTGTAACTATTACCTCAGCGTGGAAAAAATGAGCAATTTGCTCTGCCAAAGACATCGACTCCGGCAAAATAGAAACAAACCCAAATTTCTCCAAAACCTCAACCACATCTTCCTCGTTCAAAACTCGTCGATATCTGGCTTTGCTGCGGCTGATATAAATGCGTTTGGGATATATCGAACTAGGTAGAATTCCCTTGAGAAACTCCCGCCTCAAAAAATCCATCGCCCACCCAGAAGGCCAGCCCAAATATCCCGCAAAAGACGGCACAATTAACTCGGTTGCTTGAATGTGAGGCAAGCGATCGCTCTCCAAGACTTTTTCTTCGGGAATGCCCAGAATTCTCAAACTTTCCCGCTGAAATTGGTGCTGACAACTATTCACCAAAAACCAATCAATCTCCGCCAAATCCCTACCGCTGTGCCGCAGCAATTCTATCCTCGGCAAAACGTCAACCATCCAGTGAAAATAGACATTCCCCGACAAACCAGAAAGCACCGCCACGCTGCCATCAATTTGCTTTAAACCTGGAAAGGATTCTAACTGAAAAACGCTGTGTTTTCTCACATCATGCTTTTCGCATCCCGGCAAAAATCCCGGGTAATCTCTCGACACATCAGCCAACAAATAATTGTCAGGAGTAATTACAGCGATCGCCTTACAAATCAGCCAATAATTTTCCTGTGGAACAATCCAAACTCGCCCGTTGGGAATTGCTGCCACAAAAGTCTTGGGCGCCTCCACAGGTATCGGTTGCGAGTTGGACAAACGGCAAACTCCCCAACCCAAATGCACCGGATCGAACCACTTAGAAAGTCGCTGCAAACACAGCCCGCAAGTTAACCCCGCACAATCGGAATTAGCCAATTTGGAATTAGCGATCGCAAATTGGGAATTCGGAATATTTTCTGCACTTGCTTCTGGTGCCGATTTCCAAAATATTTCCACATAATTATCAGCATCCAGCTTAGCATTAACTAGCCAATCCCAACTCGCTAAATAAATACCGTGAGGAGGTTTTAGAGAGGTGTTATCTGGCAAGATAAAACTCTTTGTTTTCCATTCTTTCTGCTCCCCATACCCGTGCAATTGCAGCTCTAAAACTTTTTGATAATAATCAATCGCCCGTTCCCAGCGCCCCTGTTTTTCCAGCAGTTTTGCCAACTCAAAATAAACCTGCGGTAAAGCAGGTTGAATCGTCAAAGCTATGCGGTAAACTGCAATTGCTGCGCCCAAGCGCTGTTGCTGGGCTAAGGAATTTCCCACCCGCCAGTAAAGCTCTGCATTTTTGGGCTGAATTTGCAAAGCTTTTTGATAATAAGTGGTGGCAGATTCGTGCCCGCCGTACTCTGTTAAAGCATTTCCCAAATGCAAGTAAATTTCGGCTAAATTATCGCAAATTTCAGCAATTGGTAATTGGGCATTGGGCATTGGGCATTGGGCATTGGGAATAGTTTCTTTTTCTTCCTTCTTCCCTCTTCCTTCTTCCTTCTTCCTTCCCATCAATGCTGTGAGAAATCGATCGCACGCAGCGATCGCCCTTGACAATTCATCATCTTCTACCGCCGCAACTCTGCGCCTGTCTCCTAAGCGGCAGTAAGCTTCAACAAAATCAGGCTTCAGAGCTATTGCCCGCTCAAAATAAGGCATGGCTTCAGCAATTTTGCCCAAAACCATCAAAGAAAACCCGGCGTCTGTATAGCCCGAAATATAGTCAGAATTGATCTCGATCGCGCGATCGAAACAAGCAACCGCAGCCGAATGTTCCCCCTGTAATTGCCACGCTTTCCCCAGATTGTAATGAGCCAAAACCATGTCCGGCTCCAACTCAATAGCGGTGAGGTAAGATGCGATCGCCCGATCGGGATTTTTGTCCAGCAAGGCTTGACCCAAATTATTGTGCAGCGTCGCCCAATCCGGCTTAATCTCCATCGCCCGCTGGTAAACCTCGATCGCCTCAGCAGCCCGATCGTCCTTTAGCAAAATCACACCCAGATTGGTGTAAGCTTCCACGTAATCCGGCTTTAAAGCAATCACCTGTCGGTAGGTATCCATTGCCGCTGCGAGCTGACTATTTTCATCTAAAACCACAGCCAGATTGTATAAAGCATCGAGATAATCCGTTTTTTTGGCGATCGCATTTCGGTAACAGTCGATCGCCCCCAACAAATTACCCTGCTTGTGAAAAACATTTCCCAAGTTATAATGAACTTCAGCCCAATCTGGTTTCAAATCCAGAGCTTGTCGGTAGTGAAAAACCGCCTCATCCAGCCACGCATAGTCGTTGTAAAGTTGACCCAAATAAGCATGAGCCAGAAAAAACTGGGGCGAAATCTCCAAAGCTTGCACAAAAGCGTCTCTTGCCGCCGTCGGATCGCCTTGAGCGTCGAGAATTTCGCCTAAAGTCGTGTAAGCCGAGGGCGAAAATGGTTGAAGTTCGATCGCCTTTTTGCAAAACTCGATCGCCTCAGTTAACTTCCCCCGGTTCAAATAAATTTGGGCTTGCCGGATATATTCTTCAGTGCTCATTGCTCGCGGTGCAGTTGCGGTTTCTTTACCGCTTCAGTAAAACCTAGAAATTCTAATTTAAAAACTTTGTATTTATATTTTGCCCGATCGGGCGATCAATTAATTTTATCAATAACTGTCGAGCAATTTTTTTACTGCCCCTGCTTTAGTTCCTGCATTGAATATTTCAACCTCACCCCGCTTGTAGCAGAGTGAGGTTGAAATCCTTTAAAACTACCGGCTTTGTGAGAACAGCCCCGAATCTTATCCGGTGCTGCCCCACAACAGCCAGTTGTTTTAGAACAACTCGAAGTTGTTCGAGGTAATTGTCAGGCCAGGCTGCAACTGAGCAATAGTTAGCACTCCGCTGGCGCCGTTGAAGTACAACGCACCGCTTGTTGGGTCGTAGACCAACTTGTTGGTCGTGGTTGCTCCTGGAGTAGCTGCGTTGAAATTAGAAACGACGACAAACTCGCTTGCCTCGAAGCTGCTACCCAAACCAGCGAACACACCGCCCTGCTTCAAGCGGATCTTATCTTCGCCTGGGGTAAAGTCAGTGATCGTGTCTACGCCATAATCGCCACCGCTGGAGAAGAAGTAGAACGTATCGCTACCAGCACCGCCGATCAGGACATCGCTGCCTCTGTCGCCAGAGATAAAGTCATTGCCACCGCCACCATTGACAGTATCGTTGTCTTTACCGCCGTATACAGTGTCGTTGCCGTCGCCGCCGTCGACAATATCATTGCCTTGGCCGCCAAAGACTGTATCGCTGCCACTTCCGCCAAGTACGGTGTCGTTGCCTCTGTCGCCAGAAACCAAGTCATTGCCGTCACCGCCATCAACGAGGTCATCCCCTTTACCAGCAAAGATCCGGTCGTCGCCGCTGCCCCCAGCGACCACATCGGCGCCGCTGCCTGAAAAGATATTATCGTTGCCGTCGCCGCCACCGATACTGTCATTTCCGCCTCCGGTAATAATCAGGTCGTTGCCACCGCCACCAGCGACGACATCTGCGCCCCCAAAAGTCAGGATAATATCGCTACCATCGCTGCCGTTCAACCTGTTGGCGCCAGTGATGCCGATAACGGTTGAGCCACCGCCACCACCACCTGGTAATGAACTTGCTGGTTGTGTTGGATTTGTTACCTGTGTCATTTACACTCCTCCTAAAAGATCAATCATTTTTCTACAATACACTTTTCCCTCCAAAGGGATTCAATAAATGAAACCGGACATCGGTTGAGACCCTAATTTACCCGGCTGCTATAAGCTGTCATGTAATTTAAATTGTCAGCAGCGAGCCTCGGAGCGCGAGTTGAATCCTGTATTCGTTGAGCAGCAAATCTCTGTTGTTTCCTGCTTTTGACTCTCGACTCCACCACTGCCTCCTCTAACACGAAAATATTCCAGTTAAACGTTTGCGAGTTTACCATAATGACCATCGATATGGCTAGTCATTATTCAAACAATACCCGGAAGATACACAGAGACCATTTTTAATGGGAGTATGCTCTCAAGATTGAGAAGTTGCACCGGGCCCGCGGGCACTGTCGATCGCCGGAGAGTTCGATCGCCCGCAATGGGGCTGGAACTAAGCTGCGATTTCTTTTAAGTACACTGTATTTGACCAGACTTTAGATTTTCCCCAAGAGTTCCCCACAAATCAAAATTTTTTAACTGGCTTTCACAGCAAGCCGACGCACGCTGGAGGTCGTATTTAATCAAAAGTGCATCCCAACACAGTCCTGGAGAGGCTTTTGAGCCTCATCACCTGGATGTTTCCAGCCAAATCAGTCACGATCAACGCAGAATTTTGGCTAAAAAACCCTGTTTTTAAACCACAATCCGTCATTTCAACCATGATCCACATCCATCCGGATCATCATACAATGCAGCGATCGTCTTTTGGTGAAGTTGGGACGAACGGTGGGTCGGTAGATTTGTGACGGTACTGTCACTAGATTTTAAATTTTAGATTTTAGATTTAGTCCACAGATGAATCGCAGTTATGGGTTGGCACAATTGTAGTTATGGATAATTTACCTGTTCATAATGCTGAAGCCGTCAATTTTTGATGCTATCTATCGGCTCCCCAGTAAAATTATTACCTCGATACTCGCCGGATTTATCTCCCATCTAGTTAGAGTGGGCAAAAATCAAAGCGATTTTCCGTCCTGAAGCGTATCCACCTTCAAATGTTCTTGATGAAGCGATTACTAAAGCTATTAATGCTTTTAATGATGAAAATGCTTGGCCATCCTTTCATCACTCTGGTCTTTTTTGATAACCCATTAAACAGTTAATTTTTGTGGTAAATTCGATCGGGAGCATCTCATATTTGTAAAAACACTTCTTCTGGCTCCTTCTTTCTTCCTATTTCCTCCTGCCTCCTGCCTTCTGCCTCCCAACTCCAATTTCTAGCTTGTCTGCAAAAGTGAGATGCTCCCCATTTGAGGGCTAATACCTGTGAGTGAAAATCTTCAGTTTTCAGGAAAGACTTTTTTACTAATTGTTGTTAACTTCGAGCTGAACATTAACGATTGATTAGCCAATTCCCCGAAATTGGGTTCGGCATTCATTCAGGTAAAATCTCTACTATTTATTCATAGCGGTGTGCTGCAATTTGCGCTGGTGAAGCGTTGGAATTGCTCTGGCTATCGTACCTATAGATGTGAGCGTCACTCTCGAAAATATAATTGATGGAAGTAGCTGCATAGTAGGTCAGCCCTAACAGCGACAATAGATTAAGAACTCTATAAATTGGTTTCTCAGATACTTTGTTCATTTTGACTCCTACTTTTTATGCAAATAACTAATTTGGATACCGTGACGGCGCTTTTTTTTAGAAGTTCCCAAACATCTCGTACCTCTAAAAATTTAGCTGGCTCGCGTTATACACTCCGGATGCCCGATCGCCAAAAATAAGTCCTACTTGAGATGTGACACAGTTTTTGTTGCCTATTTCATATTGCGGTCTCTGCCTTGAATTGTCTATCTAACTGCGGTAAGAGTTAGGGATTTTGGGCAGAAACGAACTCTACAATTTCCTGTTTAAAGCTACTACGATTTAAAAAAATGGAGCTAAAAAAGCTTAAATGGCAAATATCCTAGCTGTTTTTCCACGCCTAGCCAGGATTTTCCCACCTTCGATTAATGGTACGCAGTTGCCGGAAGTCATGAAAATTCTTAAGTTGGTCAGCGGCAGGCGAAAATATGTCTTAAGTTATATTTTTGCAAGCAACAGGCTATGTTAGATTGCATATTAATTTTGAGCTTGGTTGAGGTGGTAAATAATTTTTGGGTAAAAAAGTTGTGGTCGCTGTCCGATAATTTGAGTCTGACAATTTTGCCTGAACAATTTTGACTGATCCGCACCATTAATTCACGATGTGACAGAAAATTAGGCATCAGTCAATTGGATACTTCGGCGTGAGACCTTCGGCGAGCGGTGAGTCAATCTCGCTCAGTTGAACGATTTGAGATTTGAGATTTATTCCACAGAGGAATCGGAGAGCTTGAAGAAAAGCCTCATTTTTAGGGCAGCAGCCGACTCCTGTCGGAAACTTGTAGCCGTTTTTGGGCGAGGTAAAAAAGCAGAAGGCAGAATTTGATAGCGGTAAAAAAATACTGTTTTAGGATTCAGAATTTTTAGTGGATTCTACCTTCTCGCTGCATTTTTTTTACCATGAAACCAGATAAATTACTCGCTGCCAAGAGCGATGCAGGCAGAATAATTTAGGAAGAGATAAGCGAGTGTGTTGAATCCAGTTACTTCCACAATTTATTATAATTCTTGCTCGCATCGAGCTGTTTGTACGACAGACTTTTTGCTGGTAATTTGCAAAAGGGATAGGGGCAGAACAACAGGCCAAACCAGAGGGCCGATTATTAAGGCTATCCAAGATATCACGTCTTTTTTAGATGTCGCAGTATCATTCCAAAAACTTTTGAACCAAACAAGAAAAACGATTAAGGCAATCGAAAAGTAGCTAATCATTATCATTTTTTTACCTCCCTGTCTATAGATGGGATAGAAGTATTTATAATTATTGTATCTCAGGCCGTGGCTCGCCGATCGCAACTTTATGCCCTGAGCTGCAAGCTGCAAGTGTCTAAAAGCCAAAGTTTCACAGCTATCCAAGTCCAGAGCCTGCGATGTTGAGCTGACTTACTCCTGCTGGGCGGCGCGAGGCGCTAAAGGTCTTCTTGCGTTCAGGGCTTGTCGAGGTTTTGTCAAACCTTGAGGCTACCACCCCAATCATAGCTTATGCGATCGAGGTCTTGGGTTTGCTGTGATTTAAATCACGTATACTGGCAGACTTCGGTCACAAATCGAGCCAAGAACGATCACACAGCTTACCCGACTGCAATCACCCTACTCTTTTGTCAAATGCTCGATATTATAATAGTCGAGTTCAACGAGATTTCATGCAAGCTCTGACTTTAAAATCTGATCGGGCGATCGCTGAACTGTTCTATCAAGTCACCAATTCAGGCAATCTGACTCGCACTCAAAGCCACGGATTGCGCGAACTCTGCCAAAGCGCTCTCAGCGAAGACGCCAGAGATGCAGTCAACCGCCTGCTGCACGCCATCCGCCGCGGATGGGTCAGGATTTCCGATTAGTCTCCTCACACAAAAAGTTGAGATGAGTATTTCTACTTTCTCTCCTGTCAAGCTTTGCCAACAATAAGATTGAAGTGAGTAGGTCGCTCCATTAACCCTCTCAAAAAAAAAAATTTACTGCGCTCGAAAAGCTCGACCCGGTTTCTTGAAGAAGCCGGGATTTTTGATTTTAAGCAGTTAGTCGATTTTAGATTTTAGATTTTAGATTTTAGATTTTAGATTTTAGATTGACTTCACATATGAATCTGGGAGCTTGAACTAAAGGTTAAAATTTGGGGCGGATGCCCGCTTTTATCGGAAAATTGTATCTGTCTTTGGGCGGGTTATTAAGTATATCCACGGAACAAAGACCACAGCAAGAAACTAGGTAAATGTAGGTAAAAGCGGGCTTATAAACAGGCTAAAAGTTTTACCTTGAATTAAGCAGAGCGATTTCGCTAGCAGTCATTAGTAATCTCTTAATAGATAAATATTAATGTATTTGTCACCGTTTCTTAACCAAAATTAGAGACGTGGGGGTTGCCAGAAGCAAGGAATCGGGACAGGGTTTATGTTTCAAGTAGCAGGGCGATCGAGGAAATATCAGGTTCCCAAGTTCTGCTGACACAAATCACTCATCAAGAGCCAATCGATCACATTTACTCCCGTAGTTGAATCACATAAATTTTGGAAAAATTAGTTAATACTGTCAAAAGTGAGTTCAAAGAAAAAACACATGATGAAAACCCAAACGCTGTTACCTCAATTTACTATTGCAGAGCTAGTCTTTCAGGTATATCACTCCGGTCTGCTGACTCCTACTCACCGACAACAGCTCAAGACAGCGCTGTTAAATGACTGTCTTACCGAAGAAGATCAAACAGCCATCAACCGCTTGCTCCACGCAGTTCGCCGGGGCTGGCTGAAGGTTGTAGATTAAACTCGGTTCTAATTTTTTTGCCACTACTCTTTAAATGCACTGTCACTTGAAGGCAGAATTAAATCCCCTTAAAAAAATCAGGCATTAGCCTAAATGTAGGGTGCCGCCACAGGCACCCTGCGGTTTTAACTTCTATTTTCTCAGCTTATTTAGTCACAGATTGTGCCGTCAGGCATCATGGCCTCTCTCAGATTCGCTTCATTCAAATTTGTCCCGCGCAAAGAAGCTTGATGCAAGTTTGCTCCCCGGAGATTTGCTCCCTTAAGGGAAACTCCGCTCAAATCTGCTTGATGGAGATTTGCACAGCTCAAGTTAGCTCCGCTCAAATCGGCTCCCTTCAAATCAGCTTTTTCCAGATTTGCTTCCGTCAAATTAGCCCAACTCAGATTTGCTTGAGTTAGGTTAGCACGGCTGAGGTCAGCTTGTGTTAAGTTCGCATCCGTTAAATTTGCTTTGCTCAGGTTGATTCCGCAAAGCTTTACTTCTGTCAAGTTTGCACCTTGCAAGTTAGCGTTAACTGCATAAACTTGAATTAAAATTGCCCCCTGAAGGTTTGCATCTCTCATGTCTGCACCCCTGAGACTCGCCCCCGTTAAATCGGCCCCGCTGAAGACGACACTCCGCAAGATGGCTCCGCTCAAGTTCGCTCCCACCGCCTCGCATTCGCCAAAATTAGCGGACATGAGGTTGCCTTGGGAGAGGTTGGCTTGACTGATATCTGCTTGATACAGATTAGCTCTGTAGAGGGTGAGACCGATCGAATTTGCACCTTTTAAATTAGCGTGACTCAGGTCAATATCGCGCAAATTTGTCCTTGACATATGGACACCGCTCAGGTCTACTTTGTGAAAAACCCGTTCTCCGGCTGTATACCGTCTGAGAAGTTCATCTGCATCCATGTCATTTTCCCCAAAATAATTAATAATACCTTTGATATTTCAATAATATTAGGATTGACATCCACCCAGGCGTAAACGCACGGGGATTCCCAAACCTCACGATTCAGGTTTCTGCTTCTGTCCCTTACGGGGTTTCGCACCAGCCTTAACAGATTTACTCTGTTCAGGTCTTACAGTCGCTCCACAGACTGACACGGCAAGCCCTGCCGCCAAAATATTTTTTGCCGCATTAATATCTCGGTCATGGTGAGTGTGGCAATTAGGACAATCCCATTCCCGGATATTCAACGGCATCTTGTTAACGGTGTGTCCGCAATTACCACACCGTTTTGAACTCGGAAACCATCGGTTAATCTTAATTAAAGTACGACCGTACCAATCGCACTTGTATTCTAGTTGTCTGACTAATTCCCCCCAACTTGCATCACTTATAGAAGCGGCTAGTTTCCGGTTTTTAACCATATTCTTCACAGCTAAGTCTTCTACGGCGATGGTTTGGTTTTCACGCACCAACCGCGTTGTTAACTTGTGAAGATTATCTTTCCTTGCATCAGTAATTTCTTGATGCACTTTCGCTACTTTTAGTCGTGCTTTATGACGGTTGTTTGACCCTTTTTGTTTGCGACTTAAAGATTTTTGCGCTTTTCTAAGATTGCGATACTTTGCCTTGAGTCCTTTGGGATTGGCAATCTTTTCGCCAGTGCTTAGAGTGAGCCAGCTTTTAACTCCCAGGTCGATACCGACTTGATTATCTGTTCTGGGTAATGCTTCAATTTCAACCTCTACCAGCAGAGAAACTGACCACCTACCTGATGGTGCCAGCTTTACGCTTAAGCTTGATGGTGTTGCACCATCAGGTAGTGTCCGGCTCCAGCGAATTGGTAAAGCTTGTGTGCTTTTTGCTAGGTAGACTTGTCCATCTCTGAACTTGAATGCTGATTTGGTAAATTCTGCACTACCACCGTTGCGTTTCTTTTTGAAGTTAGGATATTGTGCCCGCCCATCAAAAAAGTTGGTATAAGCCGTTTGTAAATGTCTCAAGCATTGCTGCAGTGGCACGCAGCTCACTTTGTTCAGAAAATCTAGTTCTTCAGTTTTCTTCCATTCGGTTAACATGGAAGAAGTCTCAGCATAGCCTACCCGTTTGTGTTCTGCGTACCAAGCTTCCGTTCTTGTGGCTAAAGCACGGTTGTAGACCAAACGAACACAACCCAAAGTACGTCGCAACAAACTTTCTTGTTCCGGCGTTGGGTAGAATCGATAGCTGAAGGCTTTTAATGTCATGCTGACCTTAAGTACGCTATTTCACATACTAGCACGTCTTGTGTGAAATGGTATATATTAACAAAAATTCATGTAAAGCCGTCCTATAAGGACGGGGTTTCAGACCCATTTTTTTGATGAGCGACCTTTACGTTTCTTGGCCTGAGTACCATCGGAAAATTGAGGATTTGGCTGTAAAAATTGAGGAATCTCAATGGAAATTCGATCGAATTGTCTGTCTGGCGAGGGGAGGGCTGCGGGTTGGGGATACTCTGTCGCGGATTTTCGGCAAACCTCTGGCCATTTTAGCTGCCTCGTCCTATGGTGGGGCCGAGGGAAATGTCCGGGGTGCGATCGAGTTTGCCCGCGATTTGACAATGGTGGGCGATAATTTGGGCAGCCGCATTCTCCTGGTTGACGATTTGGTGGATTCGGGAATTAGTTTGCACCAAGGTATCGCTTGGCTGAAGAACCGCTACGGGGAAGATATTCAGGAAATTCGGACTGCTGTGCTTTGGTACAAGGCTTGTTCTGTTGCCAAGCCGGATTATTATGTAGATTATTTGGCTGACAATCCTTGGATTCACCAACCTTTTGAAATGTACGAAAAGATGAGTGCGGCTGATTTGGCTGCGAAAGTGGGGAGTTAGTAAAACCCGCTCTCAACGGAGTCTTTGATTTGTAGTTGTTCTTTAGCCCAAGCTCGAAATGCTCTGATTGTCGGGCTTCTGCCTTGGGTGTTGGCGCGATCGACATATTCGGGAATTACATTAATAATGGGAAATTCGGGGAAATTTTGGCTGGTATCGGACTCAGTATATTTTCCCTCTTGAAGCAGATAAATTTTAAGGGTTCGCCCGTCATATCTCCAAAGTTCCGGCACTTTCAAAGCTTGATAGCTGTTTAAAGCGGTTTGTGAGGAGTTGTCAATCTCGATCGCTAAATCCGGAGGCGGGTCTACTGTTAAATCTATTCGATCCTTGCCTCTGACAGCAGCTTGGTTCTGAATGTAGAAACAATCGTCAGGTTCTACACCGCTCTGCATATCTTGGCTTTTGAAAGTAGTGGAACCTAAAACTTCACAATCAATATTAAGTTCTTCCAGCATTAACTTAACGAAGTCGCCAATCAATGACTTAGCTTTTTCATGTTTGGGTAGTGGCATTCTGATTTCCAATGTTTCTTTGTAATAAGTAAGTCGAATGGCGTAACCTTCTCCTAACTCGTCTAGGATAGACGAGTACATTTCCCAGCTAACGTTTTGTAACTGCACTTTATTGCCGGGGGGGACAATTAATTGATTCAGTTCAAATACTGTTGATTTAGTTTCAGTTTGCATTGGTTGCTTCTAGGAATGGGACTCATAGCTCTATTTTATCAAGGGATTGAAGAATGAGATGGCAAAACTTTGATTTGGCTTTAGCTGATATCTTGCACTTTTTGGTATAGTCCGCCAGGGGTTAAAAACCCCTGTCTCATAGAAGACAGTCCTCTGAAAGAGGACTAGATATTTATCAAGGTTGGGCAGTCGGTTTCAACTGAGATGTTGTAGCATTGTCAGCAGCAGGCAAGATGCTTGTTCCACAAGAAATTCATTCTTTGTGGAACGGGCATCTTGCCCGTTCATAAAAGCCTTATTGAAAATGGTGCAATATCTCAATTTCAACCGACTTTAGCTATGAGACGGGGAATTAATTCCCGGCGAGCTTGTGGGTAAGTGCAAGTCGGCTGATACAATTAGCGAACCGAAAGAATACGATCGCCCAATTCCATACTATCTGCCAAAACTTCCTGCCGCGCCCACCGATCCGCCGCCAAAATATCGTCTAAACCAGGACTTTCACAGTTATCGGTTTGATGTTTGTCGCACGCCTTCTCAATCAGCTTCGGAATATCCAAAAACTGAATCTTCTCCTGCAAAAATAGCGCTACCGCCTGTTCATTTGCCGCATTCAGCACCGCAGGCATCGAACCGCCCGCACGTCCCGCCGCATAAGCCAACTGCATACAAGGATACTTTTCGTGGTCGGGTTCTCGGAAAGTTAAATCCCCAGCTTTTACCAAATCCAGCCGTTTCCAATCTGTATGAATTCGTTCCGGCCAAGACAAAGCGTAAAGCAGCGGCAAACGCATATCTGGCCACCCCAATTGCGCCAAAACCGAGGTATCTTGCAGCTCAATTAACGAGTGAATTATGCTCTGAGGATGGATGACAATATCAATGTCGTCATAATCCATCCCGAACAAGTAATGAGCCTCAATTACTTCTAATCCTTTATTCATCAAAGTAGCAGAATCGATCGTGATTTTCTGCCCCATCGACCAATTCGGATGTTTCAAAGCATCGGCTACTGTTACTTCTGCTAATTTGTCGATCGGCAAATCTCGAAAAGAACCGCCCGAAGCAGTGAGAATAATTCGTCGCAGCCCGCCAACCATAACACCTTGGAGGCACTGAAAAATTGCCGAATGTTCCGAGTCAGCAGGTAATATTTTAACGCCGTATTTTTCGATTAAGGGGTTGACAACGGGGCCCCCTGCGATTAATGTTTCTTTATTGGCTAAGGCGATATCTTTGCCTGCTTTGATAGCCGCAATTGTTGGCAGCAAACCGGCACAGCCAACTATGCCGGTGACGACGGCTTGAGCGTCGCCGTATTGGGCAACTTCGACAACGCCTGACTCGCCCGCAAGTAAAATAGGTTGAGGGTCGAGATCTGCGATCGCATCCTTCAATTCCTGTAATTTATCTTCGTCGCAAACCGCGACAATTTCCGGTCTAAACTGGCGAATTTGCTGGGCCAGCAAGGTTACATTTCGTCCGGCGGTTAACCCGACAATCCGAAATTGATCGGGGTATTGAGCTACAATATCCAGAGTCTGAGTGCCGATCGAGCCTGTGGAACCGAGAAGAGTTATTGCTTTCACAATTTTTTAATGTTTTGTGGATTATTCTAATATTACGATTGCGGGGATAAAAATTAGTGGTTAACTATTGCGTGGAAAGCACATTCGATGGAATCATATTTTGAGTGACCGAAAGCATCCAGGATACAAGCCCCCGGACTCATTCCGAAAGCAGACTCAGGACCCAGAAATAAAAAACCTGTATCCGATAAAGGAGCCCCCGAATTTATCCGTGGGGTCAATGCTTCAATCTAAAATCTAAAATCTAAAATCTAAAATCGATTGACCACCTAGTGCCAGATTTCATGCAGAATAGGGAAAATGTTGCTGATGACCGTGAGGACATCAGTGTCTCGATCGCCGAAAATAGAGACGAAGGTCGATCGCAGCTACCGTCGAGTTTGGTTTGGGCGATCGCGACTGCTGCGGCAATTTTCTTTTTGTGTAGCAGTTTACGCCACGCTTTATTCCAATCAACTGCTTTCGATTTGGGAATTTTTGACCAAGCAATTTACTTAATCAGCCAAAACCAAACGCCTTTTTCTTCTTTAATGGGGATTCATATTTTGGGCGATCACGCAGCGGTAATCTATTATCCGCTAGCTTTGCTGTACAAAATTTACCCAGATGTGCATTGGCTGCTGTTGGTACAAGCAGTTGCATTATCCCTAGGCGCTTGGCCTAGCTGGAGTTTAGCGCGTTTCGCAGGTTTAAATCAAGAACAATCCCGTGCGATCGCATTGATTTATTTGCTCTATCCGGTGGTATTTAACATCAATTTATTTGATTTTCACCCGGAAGTAATCGCTTTACCCGCACTTTTGGCAGCAATTTTGGCGGCGCGTTTAAATAAAATTGTGTGGTTTTGTACCGCGATTCTGTTAGTTCTCAGTTGCAAAGCGGTTTTGTCCCTAACCGTTGTTGCTATTGGCTTCTGGCTGTTTTTTTGCGAAAAAAAGCAACGGTACGGGGCGATCGCACTTTTGCTAGGTGCAGCTTGGTTTTTGATAGCTACCCAGAAAATCATCCCCTTCTTTAGCGGCAGCGAAGTCGCTGGAGTCGGGCGCTACGGCTATTTAGGGAAATCTGTACTAGAAATTATCATCAATCTCATATTAAAACCACAGTTAGTATTAGGAAAAATCCTTTCCTTTGATACATTCAAATATTTATTTCTCCTCACCTTACCTGTGATTTGGCTGCTATTGCCATTTTCAGGGAAACTACGCCTACAATATTTAACAGCGCTAATTCCTGCCATCCCTACCCTGCTGATCAATATCCTCTCTGACTTGTCATTTCAACGCAGCTTAGCCTATCAGTATTCAGTGCCTATAATTCCATTTTTATTTTTAGCAGTAATCGCGAAGGAAGAAACAAGGAATAGGGAAGAAATAAAAGGCAACCAGGAAGAGGATAAAGCAAATAAGCAACATTTTTTAACATGGGTCAATCTGCCACCAATTAAAAACTTCCGAATTTCTCAACTTTGGCGGGGAATTCAATTGCCGAGAATCATGATAATTTGGTCATTACTAATTTTCCTAGGTGTGGGCGAATATAAAGATTTTTATCTGTACCTAAATAGACTAGATACCTGGCAAGCTACACGCGAAGCAGCCACACAAGTTCAATCCCAAAGCAGCATTTTAACCGATAATAGACTTGCCCCTCACTTCGCCCACCGCCCAATAGTAAAATTGCTGTCACAAATTTCGCCCCAAACAAATTTAGCTGAATTTCAATACATATTATTAAACCTGCGCCATCCCTGGCCTGATACTGAAAAACTTGGTGCTACTTTAGCAAATAAACTTAAAACTTCTCCCGATTTTAAATTAAATTATCAAAAAAACGAAGTCCTGCTATTTAAACGAAGGGCTGATTAAACCAATAAAATGCTAACTTTAAAATCCCTAAAATCTCATCCAGTATTTTTAATGATTGTCGTGACGACGATAGTCTTATTTACCGCCAGCAGCGCGCGGCACGCTTTGTTTCAGTCAACTGCATTCGACTTAGCAATTTTTGACCAAGCAATTTATTTAATAGCCCAAAATCAAACGCCATTTTCCTCTTTAATGGCAATAAATATTTGGGGGGATCACGCCGCTTTTATTTTCTATCCACTAGCTTTACTGTACAAAATATATCCAGATGTTCACTGGCTTTTTTTAGTGCAAGCTGTTTCCCTAGCTTTAGGCGCTTGGCCGAGTTGGAGTTTGGCACGTCAAGCGGGATTAAACGAAGGGAAAGCAATTGCAATTTCAGCCATATATCTGCTTTATCCCGCAGTATTTAATGTCAACCTCTTCGACTTCCACCCAGAAGTCATTGCTTTACCAGCACTGCTAGGAGCAATCTTAGCCGCGAGGCTGAATAAAACCTTGTGGTTTTGTGCTGCTATTGTATTAGTTTTGAGCTGCAAAGCCGTGCTATCTTTAACTGTGGCTGCGATGGGTTTTTGGCTGTTTTGTTTTGACAAAAAACGCAATTGTGGGCTCATAGCTCTCTTTCTAGGGGCGGGTTGGTTTCTGGTAGTTACTCAGGCAGTTATACCGTATTTTAATCAGGGAAGAGAACACGCGGGAATCGGGCGATATCAATATTTGGGAAACTCGGTTTTGGAAATTGCTATTAATTTAATAGTCAAGCCCAATCTAGTTTTAGGGCGTTTGTTTTCTTTAGATACTTTTGGATATTTAGCGTTATTGGTATTACCTGTAATTTGGTGGTTGTCCCCGCGTCATCTGTCATCTTTAATTAGTGCTGTGCCGATGTTGGCGATGAATATTCTTTCCGATATCCCCGCTCAGCGCGATTTAATTCATCAATATTCTGTGCCGATATTGCCGTTTTTTTTGGTTGCCGTAATTTCCAGTTTAGCAGCTAGCAATCAGCAAAAGGGAAAAACAATATTTGATAGATTGCCACTTGCTAATTATCCATTGCCTAGAGTCATTGTAATTTGGTCGTTGATTGCTTTCTTAGCTTTAGCGAAATACGGCTATTTTTGGAGTATTTATTTAAATGGGCTCGACACTTTGCCAGCTACGAGAGAAGCAATTTCTCTTGTTGAAACCAAAGGCAGTGTTTTAACAACTGCTCAGATTGCTCCGCACTTAGCGCACCGCCCTGTAGTCAAATTAACTCTGGCTAACGCACCGCCGGCAAATCTCGCAGAATTTGATTATGTATTGCTGAATTTGCGCTACCCTGGCTGGATGAGCGATAAAGCTTTTGTGGAAAACCTCATAACTAAACTAAAAAACACCCCTCAATTTCAACTAAAATATCAGCGAGACGACATATATCTATTTACTAAGAGTCCTTAGTCAGCAGTCATTAGTCATTAGTCAGTAGTCAGTAGTCATCACTCATCATTCAACAGTCATTCCCAATGCCCAATGCCCAATGCCCAATGCCCAATGCCCAATGCCCAATGCCCTCTACTCCTCCACTTTCAAAGCCCTTCTTGCCAACTTCACGTAAGTTTTCACAGTTTCATAAGGCATTTCTAAATCAGCAGCAATATCAAACAAAGATTCCCCCAATTCCCGGCGCGCCAAAATCGTCGCCCAAGTTTCCGCAATCTCAGCAGCGCGACTTCCACCTTTACGCTTTCTCAGTGCCATAAACTTCTTGGTCAATTCCTCTATTCGTGCCCCCAAGACGCTTTGTATTGACACTTCAGGTAGCGCTTCTGTCAACCATTGTGCTCGCGTTTGTCCCAATCCAAAAGTTGTTTTGTGGCCCGTGCCGCAATAAGGCGCTAACCGCCCCAAAGCATAAAATAATTGTACAAAATCAGGGCGATTGTGAGCCGATCGCCCTAGCCCAAATTCCACAGCCCCAGTGAATCCCGTTACCATGCCTTTTTTGCCCGCTGCTACCTTTTGCGACTCCAATTTGTGGCGGCTAATAATTGCATTTTCCTCAATCCAACTCAAAAATTCTGCTTGGTCAAAATTTACCCCAGAAAAGTTATTCCAGCGACGCAAATAGCTGTGAAAAACATTTTCGGGAACTGGCAAAGGGAAGTGATAGCCTTTGCTACGAAAGCTTGTAGGAGTCACGAAACTAAGTTTGATGGTTGGCGAAAATGGAGTTTCTGCTGTTAATAATTGCTCGTAAGTGGTGGGTGTAGAAACAATATCCCAAGAGCGAATTAGCAGCGGAGCATTTCGCAAATCTATCTCTTGAGGCAAATTTTGTAGCCACTGACTCAGCCACTGCACTACTGGCTTGGAAAGTCCTGTTACGTACCAGCGATAAATTCGATCGCCCAAAAGCTGAAATTCTTTGCCACCGGGGAGCAAATCACCTTCCAATCCCGAAATAGTAAAGGCTTTTTCTGACTGTTCATCGTGCAAAAGTTTCGATAAATTCGGGTCAGTTTGCTGTACTTGACCTAAAAACCAAGCGTGCAAACCTATAGCATACTGCGCGTACAGATAGCTAGCAGCGCGGGGGGTCAACTCTAACACTAATCCGACTAACTCGGTGTTATCCGGCCAAATCAGCCCAGAAGGAGGAGATTTTTTGCTGTGGGTGCGGTTCGGGGAAGTTGCCATCAGATGCCATGCCTATAGCCGTCACAGAAAGAGCGCCGTGCTATCTTATCCGATTTTAATCCCCTTTGGGGGATGATAGTTGAGGACGATCGATCGCCCAAATCTTTTGGCTGCTCCAAAAACCTGGTCTGCAGCCAGTTTCGCGCACCCTCCGGGATAGAGAAAAACCACTAAAAAACCAACAACCTAAAACTCAATCTTTGTCAAGGTTTTTCTCCTTGTAAGTAAACAGAAATATACAAGTGTTTAAAATCACATTCTGCGCTACAATTGTCAAAAGCTCGTAGCATCCTCAACTCCGATCCTAAACTATGAACACAACAGAAAAATCTAAACTCTCCAACGAAAAAACTTTGGAGGCGATGAAGAATTTCTCCGAAACCTATGCCAAGCGCACGGGAACTTTCTTTTGTTCTGAACCTTCCGTCACTGCTGTCGTGATAGAAGGACTAGCAAAACACAAGGATGAACTAGGCGCTCCCTTATGCCCTTGTCGCCATTACGAAGATAAAGAAGCCGAAGTAAAAGCCGCCTACTGGAACTGTCCCTGCATTCCCATGCGCGAGCGCAAAGAGTGTCACTGTATGTTATTTCTGACGCCAGATAACGATTTCGCTGGAACTAATCAGGAAATAGGAATGGATCAGATTCAAGCTGTCAGAGATACTATGTAATCGGTTAAGTAGGCGGTCGTGAAATGGCAGTAGTTTTGAAAATAATTCGGAAGTTTTCCTGTTTTTAAGACTTAGCTATTAAAAAACAATCGATCGCCGCCTACTCAAACATATATCCGCCATCGAAAATCCCCAATCCCCAATCGAATGACAGAGGAAATCCCGATCGAGTTTTGGCAAGGTATTGAACAGTTTAACAGCCAAGAATTTTACGCTTGTCACGATACTTTAGAGGCTTTGTGGATGGAAGCCTGCGAGCAGGAAAAAAGGTTTTATCAGGGAATCTTGCAAATTGCGGTCGCGCTTTATCACTTAGGAAATCAAAACTGGCGCGGTGCAGTCATATTGCTGGGAGAAGGAATAAATCGGCTCAGTTATTATCAGCCTAGTTATGCTGGAATTGCTGTTGAACACTTGCTCGGACAAAGTGCTAAACTTTTGAGCGCTTTGCAACAAGCTGGCCCGGAAGAAGTAGCTAAATTTGTACAGTTGTTCGCAGGTACAGAAGTTGCAGGCTTGCAATTGCCGCTAATTATCAAAGTACCAAAAAGTTAAATAAATGTTTGTATTAGGGTGCAGTATACTTAGCCTCTACACAGAGGAGGGCTGGCTGCCCAAGCAGATTAATTGACTGTGGAACGAGTATCTTGCCGGTTTCTGGGTAAGAGAGTTGCAGCCACTCAGCAAAATAGCCAATTAAATTCGCTGTTGTCTTGCTAGGATAATTGGTTGAGACTATCGGGTCAATCGATCGACCTCACGGGAATCTTTCTGGCCGTTAAGATAAAATATCTAACTGGATATAATGCCCTTCAGTAATTTCACAAATATTGAGGCTCCAAGCTTATGATGCCCTCCGCTAAACTGCTCAATTCCCGCATATTCAAAGGATTATCGCTGCTGTTGCCCCTGACTCTGGCAGGCGCGATCGCCTCTCCCACCTACCCGCAAGCCGGGCCGCCCCGCACTCTCAGCGTGCGATCGGACATTCAAGAAGCCGACTCCAAAACCGGCATCGTGACTGCCCGCGGCAACGTCCAAATCAACTATCCAGCCCGCCAAATACAAGCAACCGCAGCTCAAGCTCAATATTTCAGCCGCGAGCGCCGGATCATTCTCAGCGGAGATGTTTACGTATTGCAGCAGGGCAACAGCCTACGCGGCGAAACCATAACATACCTGATCGACGAAGGGCGGTTTATTGCCCTGCCAGACAACCCAGGACAGGTAGAATCAGTCTATCTGGTTGCCCCGGAACAAGATGCGGCAGCCCAAAATACAGTTGGCTCCCCACGTCCAACTTCAGCCCCCCGGTAACAGTGGCTTGCAGCAGCGAAATTTCGCCTCAGCCAAAACATACTACTTGGGATAGATGCGAAATTTCGTCTTTATAAAACTCACAAACTTGAAA
Source organism: Microcoleus sp. w2-18bC1 (assembly GCF_036700365.1). Classification (NCBI taxonomy): domain Bacteria; kingdom Bacillati; phylum Cyanobacteriota; class Cyanophyceae; order Oscillatoriales; family Microcoleaceae; genus Microcoleus; species Microcoleus sp. w2-18bC1. Next base: position 3,873 of record NZ_JAUBOS010000071.1, on the reverse strand, counting down.
AGGTAAAATTTAAATTAGAGACTCGATCGCACAAAGCCGCAGTCTGAAATTTAGCTTGTAGAGGTTGCCGGGAGCGAAAATGAAAATTGTACTCGAAAATATTCACAAATCCTACGGAAAACGCAATGTAGTTAGTCGCGTCAACCTGTCGGTAGCCCAAGGAGAAATCGTAGGACTGCTTGGCCCCAATGGTGCCGGCAAAACCACAACATTTTACATAGCAACCGGATTAGAAAAACCCAATCAAGGAACTGTTTGGCTAAACGATTTAGACATCACTAAATTGGCGATGCACCAGCGAGCGCATTTGGGAATTGGCTATCTCGCTCAAGAAGCAAGCATTTTCCGAAACATGAGCGTGCGGGACAACATTTTGTTAGTTTTAGAACAAACTCAAGTGCCACGCTGGGAATGGCGCGAGCGAGTCGATTTCCTATTGCAAGAATTTCGCTTAGAAAAAATAGCATCTAGTTTGGGAATTCAAATATCGGGGGGAGAAAGGCGGCGGACTGAACTGGCCAGAGCATTAGCCGCTGGGCGAGACGGCCCGATGTTCCTATTTTTAGACGAACCGTTTGCAGGCGTCGATCCGATCGCCGTAGACGAAATTCAAACCATTATTGCTAAATTGCGCGATCGTAAAATCGGCATCCTCATCACCGATCACAACGTCCGAGAAACCCTCGAAATTACCGATCGAGCCTACATCATGCGAGACGGCCAAATTTTAGCCTCCGGGGCTGAAGAAGAACTCTACAGTAATCCTTTAGTGCGTCAGTATTACTTAGGCGACAACTTCGTGCGATAGTCTTTTGAAGGCATTCCCCATTGCCATAATTTTAGATTTGAGATGTTAGATTGAGGAGCAAACTGCAAAAAGCCCAAACTATGAAAATAGCAATATCCAATTCTTTGAATCCCATCAACTGGCTGCCGAGAATTTCAGTAATGGACTGGTACATTACCAAAGAACTAATCGGGCCATTTCTCTTTGGCGTCGGACTCTTTACATCCGTCGCCGTCACAGTTGGAGCTTTATTTGAATTAGTCCGCAGAGTAGCAGAATCCGGCCTCCCCTACAGCGCAGCCATAGAAATTTTTCTCCTGCAAATTCCCTACTTCGTAGTATTGGCTTTCCCCATGTCAATGCTGCTAGCAACCTTAATGGCCTACAGCCGAATGTCCAGCGACAGCGAACTTATCGCCCTTCGCAGTTGCGGAGTTAGCGTTTACCGATTAATACTGCCTGCTGTGATCATGAGTTTAATTGTTGCAGGCTTAACTTTTGGTTTGCAAGAGTTAGTTGTACCCGCCGCCAGCTACAGAGCAACTCTGACTTTAGACAGAGCCCTCAAGCGAGAAAAACCGACATTTCAAGATAGAAATATTATCTACACAGAATTTCGCAAACCCGAAAAAGGCGGCGACGAAATCCTCGCCCGCTTTTTTTATGCAGAACAATTTGACGGCCAGCAAATGAAAGGTTTAACAATTATCGATCGCTCCACCCCAGGCCTCAATCAAATCGTTTCTTCAGAATCCGCTACTTGGAATCCCTCAGAAAATACCTGGGATTTTTTCAACGGAACCGCTTATATAGTTGCTCCTGACGGCTCTTACCGCAATATAGTTAGGTTTCAACACCAGCAATTGCAACTCCCCCGCACGCCCTTAGATTTAGCTGCGAGAGCGCGGGATTTTAAGGAAATGAACATTGCCCAAGCCTTAGAGCGTTTGGATATCCTTAAAAACAGTGGCGACGAACCGCAAATTCGCAAATTAAAGGTGCGAATTCAAGAAAAATATGCTTTTCCTTTCGTGTGCATGGTATTTGGTTTAGTGGGAGCAGCTTTGGGAACTCAACCGCGTCGCTCCGGTCGAGGAACGAGTTTTGGTATTAGCGTAGTTGTGATTTTTACTTACTACGTATTTTCTTTCATCACCAGTTCTATGGGTGTGAAAGCTGTTTTGACTCCGATTCTTTCGGCTTGGTTGCCTATCGTGTTTGGCTTGGGAATCGGGGGATTGTTGTTGGTGCGGGCTGCCGCTCGGTAAGTTTTACCGCTAACATTGGGAAATGGGTAATTCGGAACTTCGACTGCCTTCGGCTCCCTTCCCTTCGACTACGCTGAGGAAAACCGAATTCGAGGGGCAGGAACAGCGTAGCCTAAGTATTGGGAATTGATAATATATTTTTCGTCGCAGAACTTCCTTCTTTTAAGGATTAGAAAAAGTATTGATTTCGCCACCACCAATGTAGCGTCCCGGAGCCAGGGAGCGGGGTGTAGAAAAAGTTTGAGGTTGAATGGGCTGCACGCCCTGATTTGCGTTTTGGGGAACAAATCCAAAGTTAGGCTGCTGCGGCAAATTAAGCTGACTCGGTGGAGGTGTTTGAAATTGAGAATTCGCTGAATTGGGAGAGAATTGAGGGCTAATTATCTTACTTCCCCCAATCACATTCGGAAAGGGAGATTGAGCGGCATTTGGAAGTAGAGGTGTTGGCGAAGGTATGGCTACTGGAAGTGCCACAGGTTGAACTTCAGGTGCGAAGCCTGAGCCAGATAAATTAGTTTGGTAGGGATTTTTCGGCAAAGCCACCGTTGCAGCCCCTGCATTAATTTCGGGAAGGCTCGGTACTCGGGAAGTTAACCCCGCTAATGATTCAGGGACTGTCGCTGTCGGTTTTAAGAATTCTTGAGATTCCTTGCTCACAGTATTTGTCGGAGCCACAAGTGGGAGAAGTGCTGTGGGAACATTCACTGGATTGGCTCCACTTTGAGCTGTAGCGGTCGTTGGGAGCAAATTTGTGGCATTTCCTGCCGCCGGATCGGAAGCTGGTCGATCGAGCAATTTAGCCGAGTCTGCTGTTTTTTCAGCCGAAGCCGCCGTTGGCGAAGTGTTAGCAACGACGTATTTTTTCATAGCTGCTTGCAGCGGACTCAAAGGCAGAGAATTTTCGTTTTGTTTATCTGAATTAGCATCACTCGACGCCTGCGATAAAGTTGCTGTCGCTGTACCCCCAGACTCAGGCTTGATCGTTTTTATCCCGGAAGTCAGTCTCCCACTGCCAGATAAACTCAACGCTGATGTTGCGTTTGAACTTGGCAAGGTGGAATTTTGGGGGTTATTGTTTCCGGCCTCGACAGCAGAATTTGCTAAATTTGACAAGGAGAAAAATCCGCTGCTTCCTACCCGCTTGGGGGCTAAAGATGGCTGAGGAGTTTCTAAGTCCCGATCTCGAAGTTCCTCGAATAAACCTTTGCTTTTTACTACTGATGAATTTAACAAGTTCAGTTCAGAAGCAGTAGAGCCATTAAACTGATTGACTAGCACTGGTGAGCTGTCGATTTCAGCCGCAATGGCGGTATCTTCAGCAGATAGTCCCGATAGCGAAGCTGGAGTGTTTGAGGCTGGTTCTTCTTCGCCATCTATACTCAACCTTTCTGGATTTACAGAGACCTCCCAGATAAATAACCCCCCCGCACACAGCACGGCTAAGGGAGCCCAAACGGCGGGTTGCGTCCAGTGGCGCAACCGCGCTATTAGATAGCGGACAGATGTAGGAAATCGCTTAAAAATTGACATAGTTTTGCTTCCTTCCGAGCGTGCGGATTTAAAACTATTTTTCCTAGTCTACCACATCAATCTTGATTATTTTTGCTATGCGGGGGTAAGTGCGATCGGGCTCATCTCGGTTTGGCTTTTACTGTCGGTGTGCGATCGTCCGGCTCGCTATAGCGCGTCGCGTGAGAAACCCGGTCTTTTAAGCCTGGGATGAAACGCAGTTGTAGCCTTCAGGCTACGAGTGTTCCATATTATTTATTCCGCTGTCCTTCGATATATTTTCTCACAGTTTCAGTTGAAACGTTGCCA
>NZ_JAUBOS010000070.1:0-32831 GCF_036700365.1 Microcoleus sp. w2-18bC1 | reverse complement strand
AGATTTTAGATTTTAGATTTTAGATTTTAGATTTTAGATTTTAGATTTTAGATTTTAGATTTTAGATTTTAGATTTTTAACAGTCAACACTCAATCAATTTTAGATTTTAGATTTTAGATCTAAGATTTTTAACAGTCAACACTCAATCGATTTTAGATTTTAGATTTTAGATTTTTAACAGTCAACCGTCAACAGTCAACAGTCAACCGTCAACTGTTAAATTCCGCTTCCCAAATCAGGACTAATTCTCGCGCCGCCGCAGTTCCCTCAGCAGGAAAACCTGCCAAAAAGTCTTTATCAGCCCCCACGTCGTAAGGCCCTTCCTTAAACTCCAAAATCACAGTATCCTGTGTCAAGGCTACTAACGTGTGAATAGTCCCCTCTGGCAGTTCGACAGCGCGAGTCGGGCCGGCCGCGCTGACTCGCAAGGATTGCAGGATGTGACCGTTTTCGTTCAAAATAACAATACCAACTTCTCCTTGAATCACCACAAAAAACTCAAAACCGTTAACTGCAGGCGGGCGCAGGTGTTGGTGAGGGCGGACGTAAGTGCCTGGTTGCAGCACGTTGACAAACCGCTGCACTTTTTCAGATAAATCATGGAAATTGTAGTTTTGTCGCTGGCGGGGACTGCGCCGGGAGGAAGCGGCAACTTCGTCTAGCAATTCTTGCGTCAGCAATTTGATCGGAGGGGACTGCACAACAGATATCCTGTATTTAAGAGTTTGTGAACAAATGGGCTAGTCTGGGATCATCGTTATCAGCATCTCTTGACACATGGAAATCGCAACTCAGGTGCGTATCACTAAGGCAATGCGTTTGTCAAGTATCTTTAGAAAAAGTATTAGCCCGATCGCCCTTTTGACTATTCTAGTCTGCGCCAGTAGCGTTTTTGCATCTGAACCGACGGCGGCAATGTTACTTCAGCAGGAATTCCCACAGCAGCAACTTAAAGAAGAAATTCGCGATCGAGTTCAAGAAGAAGTTGACATTGCTTTCGGGCGCACGGCGGTACTGCTTAACGGACTGGTAATTGCCCTAACTTTGTTTCCGACAGCAGCCGGAGTCGGGGTTTGGTTTCTATTGAGAAAATTGTCCAAGCAGACAACAATTGCTCGCCAAGAAATTGAAAGTCTCCATTACGATACAATCTCTCAATTAAAACTATTAATTTCCGACGCTGAAACTATCTTAGGCGAACTTCAACACCAAAATCACTCGGCAGAGGCAGAAACAGACCTTTTATTCCCCGATGCCCAAATTCAAGAATTTGCTCCGGTTAACTATGGCAATTACCAACAGCTATTGACGGCCGGCGACTATGCTAAACAGGGAGATGCTTGTTTCTTTGAAAACCGTTATCAAGATGCGATCGCAGCTTACGATCAGGCCCTGCAAATTCAGCCTGATTTAGCCGATACTTGGAATAACCGAGGAGTAGTGCTCACAAGAATGCAGCGGTATCCAGAGGCGATCGCATCTTACGAACAAGCTACTACAATTCGCCCCAATTACCCCGATGCTTGGAACAATCGAGGCGTGGTATTGTTGGAGTTGCAGAAGTACCAGGAAGCGATCGGCTGTTACGAACAAGCAATTCAAGCCAAACCCGATTATGCCGATGCTTGGAACAACCGAGGCGTTGCTTTTTCCAAAATGCAGGAGTACGAACAAGCAGTAATTTCTTACAATCAAGCCCTACAAATTAAAAATGATTATACTGACGCTTGGAACAATCGAGGCGTTGCACTCTCCAAATTGCAAAAATACGAAGCTGCGATCGCTTCCTACGACAATGCTGCTAAAATTCGACCTGACTTTTACAGAATTTGGTACAATAAAGCCCGATGTTATGCCCTACAAGGTAAAATTGAATTAGCCATTGAAAATTTAAAGCGCGCCCTCAATCTCAATCCGAATTTGTGTAAACAATTGGCAAAAAGTGAAGCTGATTTGGAGAAGATTCGCGAACACGATGTATTCAAGCAGTTGATTAATTAATAGCTGTAATTCTAGGCTGCGTGACCACAAATCATTTCAAATTTATCACGGGTGACTCATAAAAGTCACGCACCGAAAAATTACGCTATCTACATTCGATCTATCAATTCATCAGAAGTCATACCAAGTCTTGTGCTGTCTCGATTACTTTTGCCAATATTACACTTTTTGCAAAGAGTTTGTAGATTACTCATATCGTTAGAACCACCTTTTGAGCGGGGGATAATGTGGTCAACTTCCAATAAAACTCCATCTTCTTTTGACGATCTACCACAGCTAAGACATTTCCATTTATCTCTAGCAAGTACAGCCCACCATTTACCTGCTCTCACAAAAGAATAACTGTCTAGTTCAGGTATTTCTGAAGAATCGAAATCTTCCTCCTCGCTTTCTTCTGTTTCTATGCCATTTTCGGGATTTCTAAGTTTTACATACCATTTTTTGAATTGCTTAAGCCTATTTTCAAGCTGAGGTTCTCGTCCTTCCCCAATACAAATAAATGATTCTGCTAAAGCGTATAAGAGGATGAATGCAATAATTAGTTCACCCAATCCTCGCTTTGGACGCACAGGAAAATAGTATGTTTGCGATATCAACCTTATACCATATGCCGTTATTTCTTCAGGGACAATTGCCTTATGAAGAGGCAGAAGTTCAAATTCCGGATTATACGTCGTATGTGAAATACCTGCTACCGATAATAGTGGCATTAAAACATCGCTATACTTAGCGACAAGTTGGGAAATTCTTGCCACGTAAGCATCATCAACGCCTTGACGAAATGGCATTAACTCAGCATGAATTGTTCCACTAGGAAATACCTTAAACGTCAGATAAGTGGGATGATGAAAAAATGGCTGTCCATTTCTCTTGAGAATTTTGAGCGGTTTGTCACCCCGTTTTGCAATAATTCCAATATGAACAAAGCCATAGTCTTTGTTCTCCTTTGCTTTATCTCGATGACTTGGAGAGTACGAAAAAGTCATTTTATCGTATGGATTCACATCGTAGACTTGCGCCACAACATCAAGGGTACAACGCAGTAACGTCTCTAGCCGAGGGAAGAAATAATTTTGCAGTGTTGAAAGCCTGGTTTTAGTGTCAGGAATATTGAAAATTTGAGTATCTCTCTCTTCAAAAATTACTTCATTAATATTGTGACTATCTTGCACGTTTCTGACTCCTTGTATTTCACCAGCTATTCAATCACACCGATCGAGAGCTGGCTAGTGGGCTGTATTCCTAACTTGTGGTGGGAAATCCAATGTGACTTTTCCATCCCACTTAAAATTTATAGAGATTGCTGTTTCCTGAGACTAAGCCAGCGCAATATTTATTATAGCGAAATTTTTAGTATAGTCAACTCCTAAGTCACAAAAATCCGCAACTTAGAATTAGATTTACAAGTTGATACAGTACGAGCAAAAAGAAGTCGTTCTCTGTCCACTGTTCTCACAGGAGAGGAAGTTCTAGCAATTATTAATCATTGATCAGGGTCATCAACGGCTCGTAAAATTACTTTCACGATTAGATAGTTGACATGACCCCGACGGAGAGTATGCGCTCGCTCAAGATTGTGGCATTTACTGGCGCGAAACCGATGACTAATTACAAATACTTCTGCAATAGCAAACCCATTTTTTCTTTAGTTGCGGCCGGCACTTGATCCAGCCGAGTCAGAATTGCATATTTCAAAGCTGAATGTGCATCAGATAGTGGGGGATTTTCTGTTAGTCTACGGACTGTTTCTTGAATGACTTTTTGAGCATTCTCTGCATTGCGGTGCAAATTTGCTATTACCATTTCTACTGTTACGCTGTCGTGTTCGGTATGCCAGCAGTCGTAATCGGTGACTAATGCTAAAGTTGCGTAGGCAATTTCAGCTTCTCTCGCTAATTTTGCTTCCGGCAAATTTGTCATCCCAATGACTGTGGCATCCCAACTGCGGTAAAGGTTTGATTCTGCTTTTGTGGAAAATGCGGGGCCTTCCATGCAGACGTAAGTGCCGCCCCGGTGGAGGTTAACGTCGGGGAGGTTCAATGATTCGATCGCACTTGCTAACACTTTAGCCAATTCGCCGCAAACCGGATCGCCGAATGTGATGTGAGCAACAATTCCTTCTCCAAAAAAAGTAGAAACTCGATTTTTTGTGCGATCGATAAACTGATCCGGCACTACCATATCTAAAGGTTTCGCCTCTGTTTTCAGGGAACCAACCGCCGACGCTGAGATTAAATACTCAACTCCCAAACTCTTCATTGCATAAATATTTGCGCGATACGGCACTTCTGATGGCAAAAAAGTGTGGTTGCGGCCGTGTCTAGCCAGAAACGCTACCGGCGTACCGTCCAATGTTCCCACAATTGCGGCATCGGATGGTGATCCAAAAGGTGTATCAATTTTCACCTCTTCAATATCCTTGAGGGCCTCCATTTTATACAAACCGCTGCCGCCGATAATTCCGATTTTTGCTTGTGCCATTTTTACCCTCTGCTTGAGTTTTACCACAGTGATTCTATCGGGCCATCGTTAAGTTGGTGTAAAGATAATTAAAGATTTGGTGATAACAGTCACCCCACATACACTATTTTGTCACTAAAATTATGTGATCGTAATCACAAAGTAGCTTCACAAAATCTTTAAAAATAAAGGTACATAGTTCTGTTACTTATTTTTAGCGTGTTAAGACCATGACAGTCAGCTCTGCTAACCTCCCCAAAATCTCGATCGAGGCGATCGTCGAGCGCATCTTTGCTTTTCGCCAGATTACCCCCCTTGACAGACGGCTGCTGAAATCAGCAATGCTAGCCCAGAAAGGTCTGAACGAAAAAGATCAGTGTCACATCAACCGAGTTTGTCAGGGCATTCAAAACGGCTTGATTTTAGTTGTAGAATAAATTTGCAGCACTATCTCTTGCGAGCTCAACAAGCTGTTTGAAAATTTGTGTCTGAGTTTGTATTTGCTGGAACTGCGTTCGAGCACTGTTTTACTTTTTTTCAGCCAGCGATTTATCAACATCACAAATAATATTATTTACATCTTATCGATCAAAATTTAACAGCCAAAAGCCTGTATAAGTCATGCCACTATCATCGGGCTGGACTAACAAAAAATGTAATCCTTTACTTAATTGCTTACGCTGTTGGTAAACTTGGGCCGCGGCTTTCACCTCGCTATCTTCAAAAGTAGCCACAACCCACCTATCTACTAACCCAGCTTCCAATATCAATCCATCGGGCTCTCCAGCAATATAATTCAAAGCAAAAGGTTTGGCATCCTGAAGCCATCTAGCCAACCGCATAGACTGGCGTCCACCGTCAATAACAACTCCCGGTACGGGTACTGTTGAGGCCAAGCCTAAATTCAGCGGTAACAGCAATTCTGGCATTTCCAAAATTGGCAAGGGACGCCCTTGGAAAGCATCTTCAATGTCGCCGGCGGGTAGGGAAGCAAAACGCCAGCCATCGCCCCAGAGGTTTTCGGGTAAGGGTACGGGCGGCGGCGAGTCGAGGGCGATCGCACTGTAAGTTTCACCTGTATAATTAGGCATACTCAAATATTCTTTTGCGCGTTGTTGCAGCAACAATTTCAGAGTCGGAGTGCGGCGAGTCGCTTCCACCTTGACACCCAAAACTTTGCCCGCAGCCTCAATTAAGCCCAGAGACTGAGGCCTAAATACTTGAATTAAGTCCGGCAAATTCTGAGTTTGAGCTTGCTGCTGCAACTGCGAGGCTAGCCAATTAGAATTTGCGTCCCCCTGGCTGCAAACAGCGCTAAATTGAAAACTGCCTTCCGATTCGCAAATTAAGAGTTCCCACAGTGGTTTACCAGTTTCGTCTTGGAGAGGGCGGCGGTAAAAATCGGCTTGCCAAATACGCATAAATAATTAAAATTCAAAATCTACAACTCGATCATTTTAATATAGCTTGGGGACACTGCGATACAATACCGCTTCACTGAGAAAAAACTTCGAGCGATATATTCTCAGTTCATAGTGGAGTTTTATTTCAATATCTAACACCCTTAAAAAAACAGCAACTGTAGGCTGGGTGGTGCAAACCGTGTTAGTAATCAGTAATCCCCAATTCTAAAATCTAAAATCTAAAATCTAAAATCTAAAATCTAAAATCTAAAATGGTATGGCTCGCTTAGCCATCCTCCCTTAGCAATTAGCCATTCCCAAATTTATTTAAGATGGCGAACCAAATACATATCCAATTCGCCCTTATTTTTAGCATAAATTTTTCCTCTGTATTCGCATTCAAAAAAATCTCTAACTAATTCAAACGTGTCGTGAGAAATATTGATATTTCCAGGGACACCGGAAGATTCCATCCGAGATGCAGTATTAACTGTATCTCCCCAGACATCATAGGAAAACTTTTTCTTGCCAATTACCCCAGCCAGTATTGGGCCTGAATGAATGCCAATGCGGATATCCCAATAAGCAATGTTTTGTTGAGATTTCTGTATTTTTCGCAAATCCATGAACTGTCGAATTTCTATCGCAGCAAGTACAGCGTCAAAGGCGTGTGTTGCGCGAGGCGTAGGAATTCCTGCAGCGCACATATAGCTGTCGCCAATAGTCTTCAGTTTTTCCATAGAGTATTTATCCATCACGCGATCGAAATAAGAAAAACAATAGTCTAGTTCGTCAACTAACTCTCGCGGCGTCATGTTTTCAGATAACTGAGTAAAGCCTTTAAAGTCCGTAAATAAAACCGATACGCTATCATAATAAAGTGGTTCCACTTTGCCGTTATTTTTGAGTTCATCGGCAATTTCAACCGGGAGCACATTCAACAGTAGCTGGTCAGATTTGTGCTTTTCGGCATCAAGTTCGGCATACAGGCTATTTATCTCTTTAAAGCGTTCAGCATTGCGGATAGCTGAAGATAGTTGCAAAGCCAAAAGATAGCCAATCCGCAAGTCTTCTTGAGTGTAAGCCCCCGGCTTGGTTGTGGCAAAATTAATTGTCCCTAAAACCTTACCTTCACTTTCCAAGGGAAGGATAATTTGGGAAGCGTAGGGGGATAAAATCGCAGTAGCACCCGCTTCTTGAATTAATTGAGGTTGACGTGTTGTGAAAGCCTTCTTAATCGGGCCGCCCTCTGTCAGGGCTGAAATATCTACAGGGATATGCGGGCCAAATAAGGTCATGCAAGCATTAGTGCTGTGTAGACAAACGCTACAGTGTTCAAAGTCTAGCAGCCATTTGGCTTGCTTACCTACTACCCGCAAAATCTGACTGAGATCGAGGGTGCGGTTAATGGCAGTAGCAATTTCATTGACGGCGGAAATGCGGATGGAAAGCGCTTGAGCTTCTGCTAACAAACGGCGGGCTGTTAACAGAAGTTCTTCTCGATCTTGATCTTCTAGCCGATCGCCCATAATAGGGGTATACAATATAGATTACAAAGCATCTATTTCGAGGGCTATTGAATCCGTATATCGGTTGACAAAGCTAAACAAGTCTGCTGTCGCAATAATCTCAAATATTTCAGAATCATCTAGCCCTAAATCCCGCAGGTTTTGGTAATCAGTTTCTGTCATTTCCAGGGGCTTTGTAGCAGCCAGCAAGCCAAAGGTAATTACGGCTTTATCACGTTTGGGCAAAGGGCAGTTGGCAAAGTCAGAAACTAGGGTTCGCAGTAGTTCTTCGCTCATCCCCAAGGCTGACAATCCGTGCAGGTGAACTTGGAGAGCGTACTCGCTATTATTTGATTGGGAAATAGCGACACCGACCATTTCTTTAAGCGTGCGGGGTAAGTCTCCTTGTAGGATTGTTCCCCGGAATTTTTTCCAATTTGCTTCTAATATGTCAGGGTTGATTGCCATTGACTTGAACAGGTTGGGGACGATGCCGAACCCCAAGTCTGTCAAGATTTCTTCGTAGACTGCTTTGGCTTTAGGATCTGTAAGTTGCTCGTATTCTATAAGTGGAAAGTGTGTCATTTTTTTGTTGAAGTTTACGGCAATTAATTGGGTGATAATTTACGTTTTTGTTATGTAATGCCACTCAAAGGGCGATCTTACGACAGATATTGGCTTGAGTCGGATTGATAATAAAATGCACCGCTGTCAGCAAACCGCGAATCATGAAAATGAGCTAGCAACAAATCGGATTTTTGAGGCTGGATTAAACCTGTAATTATAGCAGTAACAGGCTCCCATAAAATTCTGTTGCGATCGGGTTTTACGACTAATTTTAGATGTTTCCAATGGTTGTTGTCAAGGATCGGCAATTCATCGGGCGCGACGGCGTGAAATTTACCACAACTCTTGAATTAGAGATGGCTGTTCGGTTCGCTAATTTTTAGGTAAAAAACACTGTTCGATCGAACTCCACAAATGGCCACAATCTTATACTCCGGCGCGCGCACAGGGGAAGAAACAAAACACTGTGCGATCGAGTTTATTGAATTCATCAGATGCTCGATCGACAACCCATGCCCCAGATCAGCTAGGCTAACGCCTGCGACTGGAGTTATTATGGGTAAACTGTAAACTTCTATCATTGTCGCTGCATTTGCTATGAACCCTGCCCTGACTCAATTTGGCGCTCAGATGTCCCACCTCACGGGAGTTCGGGCAATTATGAAAGATATTATTGAAACTCTTAGAGCCGGCAGCGGGCAGGAGTTTATCAATTTGAGCGCCGGAAATCCGGTGATTTTACCGGAAGTCGAGCAGTTGTGGCGCGACTGCACTGCGGAACTTTTGGCGAGCCCGGAATACGGCGAGGTGGTTTGTCGCTACGGTTCCAGTCAAGGTTATCAGCCCTTAATCAATGCGGTTTTGGCGGATTTTAATCAGCGTTACGGACTGAATTTGACCGATCGCAATATTCTAATTACTCCCGGAAGTCAATCAATTTACTTCTACGCAGCCAACGCTTTCGGCGGCTACACTACCAGCAAACAGCTTAAAAATATTGTTTTACCGCTGAGCCCAGACTACACCGGTTACGGCGGCGTTAGCTTGATTCCCGAAGCGGTAGTCGCTTGCAAACCCACCCTCGATATTGATGCCGCCGCCCACAGGTTCAAATACCGCCCGGATTTCAGCCAATTGTCGATCGACCAAACCACCGGCTGCGTCATTTTTTCCCGTCCCTGCAACCCCACCGGCAACGTTCTCAGCGACGAGGAAGTGAAGAAAATTGCCGATTTAGCGGCCGCTTTTGACGCGCCGGTGTTCGTGGATTCCGCCTACGGCCCTCCCTTCCCGTCCTTGAATTTTACCGAAATGACGCCGATTTTTGGCGGCAATATCGTGCACTGTATGAGTTTGTCGAAAGCCGGATTGCCGGGTGAAAGAATCGGAATTGCGATCGGCGATGAAAAACTCATTCAAGTATTAGAATGTTTTCAGACCAATATGTGCATTCATTCGCCGAGATACGGACAGGCGATCGCAACTCGTGCGATTACATCCGGCGCTCTTGCCGACATCTCCATCAACGTAATTCGGCCGTACTATCAAGGCAAATTTGCGATCGTAGAAAGCACTCTAGAACAAGCAATGCCGAAGGATTTGCCGTGGTTTTTGCACCGGGGCGAAGGAGCAATTTTCGCATGGTTATGGCTGAAAGATTTGCCAATGACTGATTGGGAACTGTATCAAGAGTTGAAAAAAGTCGGCGTAATTGTGGTACCAGGAAGTTCCTTCTTCCCCGGTTTGCGGGAAGATTGGCAGCACAAACATGAGTGTTTACGCATTAGTTTGACTGCAAGAAATGATGAGATTGAAACTGCTATGAAACGGTTGGCTCAAATGGTAGAAAAGCTTTATCAGTCAGTTGACAGTTGATACCAATTTAATGTGAAGTTGCACATATCTCGCTCCCCCTAAATCCCCCTGGTTGTTGGGGGACTTTGATCGGAATCTTGTCCCACCCCCTACTCCCCTTATTAAGGGGGGCGCTAGGGTGATCGGATTCTATGCAGCCTCATAAAAAATTGGTATGACGGTTGACGGTTGACCGTTGACCGTTGACATTACCAACTACTCATGACCATAACTTTTCATTTGGCAGATTGACTACAATTGAAATAACAATTAGCAGCGCGGTGGGTTATGGCAGTGCAATTACTCAAAAGGTTGTTGACCGTAGAAGAATATCATTTAATGGGCAAAGCTGGTATTCTTTCCGAGGGCGATCGGGTAGAACTGATAGAAGGAGAACTGATCCAAATGGCAGCAATTGGAACTCGTCATGCTTCCTGTGTGAGACGATTCATCGGACTGTTCAGGGAAATTCCCAGTAACCGGGCTTTTCTGGATGTGCAAAACCCCATCCAGTTGAGCGATCGCACCGAACCTCAACCTGATATAGTATTGCTGAAACCCAGGGCTGATTACTATTCAACTGCACATCCATTACCGTCAGAAGTTTTGCTGTTGATAGAAGTATCCGATAGCACGGTTGATTACGATCGAGATGTGAAAGTTCTTATTTACGCTCAATCGCTCATTCAAGAAGTCTGGCTAGTAGATATAGAGGCACAATGTTTAGAAGTTTACCGCCAGCCAACTCCTAATGGTTACAGTTTAATCCAAAAGTTGTGGCGGGGTCAACAAGTTGCGTCGCTCGCCTTTCCTGATTTGGAAGTGAATATCGATTTCGTACTGGGATAGATTCAGATTATAGGTTATAGAAAACATTCCCCAGTCCCCATTTTTCACTTAAACTACCCGATAAACAAAACTCAGAGTTGCCCAAACATTCACATCCAAAGCCAAATCATCCGTCGATATCCCCACTTTCTGTACCCCCGGAATGCTAGCCGCGTGCAAATCTTCGAGCACAGCCCGCGCCACATTTAAAGGATTCAACAACACTCGAATTGGCAGCGCATCCCTCGTTTGCTGCATTTCGGCTTCTATTGCAGCCAGAGTTCGATCGAAGCTATTCTCACTAAATATAATCACAATTTCCGCAAGTCCGATCGGCGCAGATACCGGCCACCCGCTCGTCCCAGCCGCCGGCACGGTCAAATTCTCTCCCGGAGCGATCGCCCGCGACATTCCACCCACAGCCTCTTTGCCCTCAGCGCCGAGCACAGACAGCCGTCCCGCGCTGTCCGAGCCAAACACCGCAAAGTAAACCGGGCGATCGCTGTCGTTATACAATCTGTACCGAACTCGACTGCCTTCTGTTAAACTTAGTATATGAGCGCTGGCGGATTTCTCACTTTCCCCGCTCAGCGGTTCCAGCCGATAATCACCGCCTGCCCGCACCGGCTCTCGCTGCGCCACGGCCCGCGCTTGGGGTGCAGTAGTTGCCAGCACTGCTCGCACCTTCAGGCGTGAAGATCCCTCATTGGCTGTCAGCCGCAGCAACTTCCCAGCCAGCAGCGCTTTCAACTGCGGAGTCAAGCGCTGCACCGCCACCTTGACTGCTTCTCCCCCATCGCCCTCAGTATCGGGAATCAGCATTTGAGCCAAAGAAAACAAACCGTAACGGCTTTGAGACAAAGCAGGCTCGTGAGGCGAGACTGTTTCGGCTAAAGTTGTTTCCGGGACTCTGCCGAACCGACAGTCAGCCAATTGCTCGCTGCCTACCGCCGAAACTTGCGGCACAGTCGCAAAGGCGCTGGTAGCGTCCACGCGCTCGATGCGTTCCAAACCTGAGTCCAAAGCTACTGTCAAACCGATGTTTCGCGGCAATACCCGAATTTCTTCCCTCACGAGTTCGCCGACAGTTAATTCGCCGTTTGTTCGATCGAACCCGTCTAAAACTTGGGCTTTAGCAGAGAGGCCCGTGCGTCCCCGCAGCAAAAGCCTCGCGCCCTCGGAGGAATCCACAGCAAACACAGAACCCCCGGAGCACTCCAAAACCGAGGGCGACAAACCGCCCAGCCACAACTGCAC
This sequence comes from Microcoleus sp. w2-18bC1, assembly GCF_036700365.1. Taxonomy (NCBI): domain Bacteria; kingdom Bacillati; phylum Cyanobacteriota; class Cyanophyceae; order Oscillatoriales; family Microcoleaceae; genus Microcoleus; species Microcoleus sp. w2-18bC1. Next base: position 20,952 of record NZ_JAUBOS010000070.1, on the reverse strand, counting down.
AGTTTTGCCCCCCTCTTCCACCGCCGTCACAGCGCCGTCAGATGCAGGGGAATTGAAGATTAAATTTGAAAAATTTACCGCCGCCGCGGTTGTTAAATCGTGATTGAGAATTTGCGGTTGCTGCGATAACCCCGCGATTTGCTCGACAGTACCTGCAGCGCGACTGAAATTGACGCTGAAGCTGCTAGCGGGAGTTGCCCACCACAAAGTTTGGGTGAGGGCGTAGGTAAACAAACCTGCGGTAAATCCGTTCCACTCTTGTTCGGCGGCGAGTTGGGAATCCGCACCGGCGGCAAGTACGGTGGCCGCAGGACGAAGATTTTTGCGGGTTCGGAGGCCTTCGGCGAACGTTAATTCTGCGAGGCGAGGCTCGCCGATGGTGGGGCGGGGGCGGGAGCGAATGCGAAAGTTGCCGTTTGTGGGGAAACCCCGATAGTGGTAGCTGGTGTCGAGGATGGCGATCGCATTTTCTGTCGCGAGCGATCGCATCAACAGCAACAGCGTTTCCTCTAAAATATCGTTCACCGCCCGGTTTGCTAACAGCGGCAAAACATCATCCGCCGGCACCAAACTGTTTTGGATTTTTCCGGGAGACTCGCCCAAACTGACTCGGCTACCGCAGCCACTAAAGTGAAAAACTACCACGTCACCGGGTTTTGCTTGTTGAGTCAAGTGAGTGATAAAAGCCGTCTCGATATTCTCCCTCGTAGCTTGAGCGTCAGTCAAAGTCAAAATGTCCGACGGCACAAACCCAAACCGATGTATCAGTAGTTCCCGCTGCAGTTCCACATCCGTGACGCAGCCGTGCAGGGGCGAGTCTGGATATTTGTCAACGCCCACCAACAAAGCCAATTTCCTGGCTGTCGGTTGCGCTAAGGCTTGGAGGTAGCGATCGCCCAACGGCAGCCACAGGGCCTCGCTGATGCCGATGGCGGCCAGCACCCGGCCAGCTTGCTGCAAAAATTCCCGCCGCTTGAGTCCCATTTTTAAATAGCTTTGAATTTTAAGTTTTGAATTTTCAGTTAAATTCCCCTCAATAATTTTAGGGAATTTAATTAAGTTGTGAGTGTTTAGTATTAAGATAATTTTTAAGTTTTAAGTTTTGAGCTTTAAGTTTAAAATTTCCCATTTAAAACTCAAAACTCAAAATTCAAAACTATTCAGAATGTCGCCCACACCCAAGATCAAGATTTAAATCTCGTAATTGAAAATATTCATGGCTTTGGCTAATTCTGCGGCGACTTCCGGCCGGGAAAACTGCGGCGGCGGCAATTTTCCAGCGCGCAGCATTTCCCGAACTTTGGTTCCCGACAAATGCACCCGTTGTTCGGGAGTGCTTGGGCTTGTTTTAGTTGTAGCCATTTGTTCCGTCAGTGTGCAATAGAAAGCGTGCTCGAATTTCATCGGCACAATTCCCAATTCTCCCGGCTCAAATTCGTCAAAAATATATTGGGCATCGTAAGTGCCGTAATAATCGCCAACTCCAGCGTGATCGCGCCCCACGATAAAGTGAGTGCAGCCGTAGTTTTTGCGGATTAAAGCATGAAAAATTGCTTCTCGCGGCCCGGCGTAGCGCATCGCCGCCGGATTAATTGCCAAAATTACGCGATCTTTTGGATAGTATTTTTCTAGCAGAATTTCGTAGCAGCGCATCCGCACGTCAGCGGCGATGTCGTCATCCTTAGTCGTCCCGACTAGCGGGTGCAGAAACAAGCCGTCTACTGTTTCTAAGGCGCATTTTTGAATGTATTCGTGTGCCCGGTGGATGGGGTTTCGGGTTTGGAAACCGACTATGGTTTTCCATCCTTTTTCAGTGAACAGCATTCTCGATTTCGCCGGGTCAATTTGGTATTGGGGAAACCGGGGATCTAGTCCGCGTTCCAGCAGCCAAATGTCGCCTGCGAGGTTAACGGGGCCTGATTTGTCTACTACCTGGACGCCCGGGTGTTTGAGGTCGTCGGTGCGGTAGACGTTGAGGGCTTCTTCTTCTTTACTGTAGTGATATTTTTCTGCAAGTTCCAAGAGCCCGACAAATTTGCCCGACGGCGTGTCGAGGCGCACTAAAGTTCCTGTTTTCAGGGGGGCGGCGACTTCTTCTGTTACCGAGAGGGTGATGGGAACCGACCACGGAAGGCCGTTGGAGAGGCGCATTTGTTTAACGACCGATCTATAATCAGCTTCGTTCATGAACCCTTTGAGGGGACTCAGGGCGCCGATGGCGATCATTTGCAGGTCGGAGATCGATCGATCCGAAAGCTGGACTCGCGGCAAGACTTCTGCTTTATCGAAAAATTCTTGTCTTTGGTCTAGTGTGGCAATGCGGTTGACCAGGATGCCGCCGTGAGGGGCAATGCGGTCTGAATGCTGGCTCATGTCGATTTGAAGTTGTGGGTTTTAGCTGCCAGAGTACATAGTATCAAGCGGTGGCTGCAATTCTACATTTTTTAATTGTTCTGGACTTGTGCAGAACGCTACTTTTGTGGCGCTGTAATTCTTTAACTGTAAACTCGCGCACTCAAAACTCTAAAGTTTCCCTCAAGTCTGGACTTGAAATTCTTCGGGATCTATTCCCCAATTTACCCAGCTAATCGCTTCTTTAGCCGAGCCCACTTTTGGCGGCACTCGCAAAACATGAAGGTGTCCCGTACTCGGACAAGTCATCTTTAACAAATAAATTGGCTCTATGTCAATATTATTCTCAATTTTCAACAAAGTATATTCTTGCCAACTATCCAATTCAGTTGCTTGCAATTCTTGACAAATTCTCGGATAGCCGATCGCCTGAATCAAAACTCGCCGCACTTCGGCATTATGTTCTGTGAACAGCCATGAAGCTTGCCAAGATTGGGGCGGAAGTTGACCGATTCTTTCCGGCAGTCGGACGCCACGATAAGAGTATACACTGAACTTGTCAGCAAATTCAACCGCTGGTTGACATAAAGCGTGGAGCAAATATTCGCTATCAAAATGAAGTTGTATCGGGCGATCGCACACAAAGCACATTCTCTCAAACGGGTAAATCCAGCCGCAGTTTTCCACTAAAGATTTAAAGGCTGAGTATAAAGGGCGATCGTACTCCAAATTTAACACGCCAATACAAAAATCCACCCAACTTCCGTGACAGGCTGACAGTTCGGAAACTATGCTGTTATTATGATAAGCCTGATCGATCAGGAATCTCTGAAATCTCCCGCCCAACTTACGTGCTAATTTGACGTAAACTTCGTCTTTAACATGAAGGTGCAGTTGATTCATTAGTTGAGCGTACAGCGGATTATAGAGTTGGCTGTAAATCTTATTTTCTAATTCCCTGCCGAGTTGACTTCTTAATATATCGTACAATTCATTATGAATTTTGTTTCGGATTTCGCTGGCAGTTCCCAGGCCCGAATCGCGTATCCTTAGCGGTTCAATTGCTTCCAAAGCTATGTAAGGGCTGTCACAGAAAATAATTTTCGGTTCAGGACAGCCGATGATGTTGTAGGCGGTGTTGATGGCCGCTGTCGCTTGCGGGCGATCGACTGGTTCTATCGAAAGTCCAATTTGTCGCCACCTCTCGCGATAGAGCGGAATTAGCGCTATTTGTTCGGGAGTAATTGCGATCATTTCTAGAGCTAGATTATTGGATTTTCGGTTAAAAATTTTCGCTCTCGCATCTAGTTAAAACTCTAATTAAGGTTCTAGTGAACACTGAAATCCCCCATAGCAAACTATTTTATTATCTTCATTAAATTATTGGTATAAATTAATTATTGTTTGCAAAACACCTAAAATCATAGGAACATTATCAAGACAATAAACATCAACATCAATAATCAAATTATTTTCTTCTAATTTAAGAAACCGCCAGACAACGCCAGTAGTTACGCAGCCATATATTGCAGGTATGGAATTGTGTTCGCGTTCGTTAAATAGCTGAGCAGCTACCATTTGTGCTGCACACTGTGGCAAACAAGACTCTATTTCTCCGCCTTTAGTTTCTCTCAAGGCAAAAACCGGAACTTTTATTTCAAAATCAAACGGCACGGAAGACAATAGAAAGTCGCATTCCCCATTCAATCCCTGATCAGCATCTACATCAAATGACCAACCAGAAAAAATAGAAAATTGTCTGTTGTTCCTTTCTCTAAATTCTAACAGAATAGGAGAAACAATCCGTTCCGAACGTTCTTTTACAGTTGTAACAGCAGTGTTAGAACTAATTTCGATTGCTCTCCAAAGCCATTCGGATGGTTCTACAGGAAACACCTTGGCACTCAAGATAGGACTGAGTGATAGCTTCAATCCAAATCGCTCTTCTAATTGTTGGAAAGTAAAGGATTTGTAAGACATATTTCTCTAATCAGTCGGTGAAAATAAAGATTACTTCGAGATATAAAGCGAGTGGATAAATTCTAAACTCGCTTGTATAGCAACCCTTGCAGGATTTTGTCAACCTCTCTTTTCTTTCTTCCTCTCTATTCCCTCGAACTTCGACATCGATCTGTTAGTTAAATCCGTTACAGAATCCGTTGCCGAACTTCCCTCTTCCTGCTAAACATTTAACCACTCAAGGAGTACCCTGGGCGCGGGCAACAAAATCATTAACAAAAGCCCGATCGCCATTAGCCCCAAAAAATCCCGCCGATTATCCAATTCACTGACATCATTCAACGCCGGTTCGTCGTTTAGCGGTGTGAAAAACAAAATAATCGCCCACAGCAGCAAACCCTGTTCCAAAAAAGAAAGCAGCAGCATACAAAGTCTAGCAACTTGCCCGATCGCCATACTCGCTCGCTGGCCGAACATCGCGTGTACAATGTGCCCGCCGTCGAGTTGTCCCACCGGCATCAAATTAAACGCCGTCACGATCAAACCCAAATAACCCGCCACCGCTACCGGATGCAAATCGATCGCAGTTTCCGCATTCAAAGCGCCACCCAAGGTTAACTTGCTCAACAAAGTCATCAGCAGCGAAAAACTGGGTTTGAAAGAGTCAAAATTTAACATTCCCGACTTGTCAGACAGCGGTACAATAGTCGAATGATTCAAACCCCAAATTAATAAGGGCACTGTCGCCACTAAACCCGCCAGGGGGCCGGCAATGCTAACATCAAATAAAGCTCGGCGGTTGGGAATTGGACTCCGTATTTGAATGAAAGCCCCAAAAGTTCCTAAGAAAAAAGGAATCGGGATAAAATAAGGCAAAGTCGTGCGAATTTTGTAGAATTGGGCAGCTAAATAGTGGCCGGATTCGTGAATTGCTAAAATTGTAATTAGAGCCAGCGAGTAAGCCAAACCCTGCAGCAACATTGATGGGTTAGACTGCAAAGCTTGTTCAGTAACTCCGGCAAGTCGCGTCCCGACAAGGGTAGTCGTAAACACCGTGATCAGCAGCAAAGCTAATGCAAAAAATGGCCTGGTTACAGATTCGGTTTTGACAGGAGTTTCCCCTGATTGGTGGCTGGGATTGGGAACTATAGCAAAAAAAGGTTGACCGCTCAAGCTGTTTTGAAATACTACTAAAAAGCGATCGCCAAAAAGCCTCTCCACATTCTCCCGAATTGCCTGATAAGCCGCCTCCGGGTTGGTACGCAACTGTCCGCGACAAATTACAGCCTGTGGCCGAAATTCCAAATCTCGCAAAAAGTAAATTGACCAAGGAAAACAATCGCGCAAACTCGCTTCTTCCGCTGCATCGATCGGGCGCACGGGCGGTTTTGGCTTTGCAGGTTCAGTCGCAGAGTTTGCTATCTGCTCAGCAGTTTCGGCGGTAATTTTCTTGCGCCCCAACTGTACCAAAAACCAATACAAAAAAGGGCAAACCAGAAAAGGTATAATTACCAACTCCGGCGGTACAGTTTTGCTCGTGCCGTAAACTAAAATCCAACCACCCCAAATCAGCGCGGGCGCCATCATTACCAGCCACAGCAGCCATATCGGAGTCCTAGTGATGCGGCTGGTGCCGTTTTGCAACAAGTAGTACGAGATCAGCCCCAATACGAACAACCATAGTAAAAAGAACATAATATTTATCCCATTCCCTTCTGAAATACTTCCTTGAAACAACAGAGTTCAGTCTCCAAACAACCCAGGCCCGTGCTCGACAATATTCTGGCTTTCCCCCCTAACCGGGATACCCTGGGTGCAACAGCCTATTTCATTGTAGAAAACCAAACTAACATCCTGGTGGATTGTCCCGCTTGGGATGAGATTAACCAAACATTTTTGCGGGAACACGGCGGCGTGCGACTGCTGTTCCTCACCCACCGTGGCGCTATCGCCAAGGCGCGGGAGATTCAGGAAGCCACGGGGTGCGAGATCCTGATTCAAGAACAGGAAGCTTATTTACTGCCGGGTTTGAAGGTGACGGTTTTTGAGCGAGAATTTGTTGTGAGCGATCGAATCAAAGCATTTTGGACTCCCGGCCATTCTCCTGGTTCCTCTTGCCTTTATCATAGTGGCAGCGGTGGAGTGGTGTTTTCGGGTAGGCACTTGCTCCCCAACCGAGAAGCCGCCCCAGTACCGCTGTGGACGCCAAAAACTTTTCACTGGCCCCGGCAAATTAACAGCGTGAAGTCAATTATCGATCGATTTTCGCCGGAAACTTTACAGTATATTTGTCCCGGTGCAAATACTGGTTTTTTGCGGGGAAAAGGATCGATCGATCGAGCATTTGAGAAATTAGCCAATCTGGATTTAGCTGCTTGTTTGCAGTCCAAACCTGAACCCTAAATGTCTGCTACAACATCAAAAAATGATCTGACGCGCTAATTATAGCGGTAAGGTGCGCCTAGCGCACCCTACATTATTCTTCAGTCTGTTAAAGAGCGAGGAAAGTTTGTATAGTTGCGGTTACAACCGCCTACTCTGATGGAAAAAACCGAAAAACAAAAAATGCTCGCCGGCGAATTGTATTTAGCTGCTGATGAGCAATTAATTTTAGAGCGCCAACGAGCTCGCCGCCTCGCCAGAACTTACAATTATACCCGCGAAGACGAACCAGACAAACGGTTAGAAATTCTCGCAGAATGGTTCGGTGCAGTTGGGCCAAAAGTTGAAATCGAGCCACCTTTCTACTGCGACTACGGCAGCAATATTTATGCGGGAAACGGATTGTACATGAATTTTGGTTGCGTGATTCTCGACTGCAATCGAGTTAACATTGGCGAAAATTTACTGTGCGGGCCCAACGTACAAATTTACACCGCTCTTCACCCCACAGACCCGGAAATAAGGCTTTCTGGCCAAGAACTCGCGGCTGAAATTAATATTGGCAATAATGTTTGGATTGGCGGCGGCAGTATTATTTGTCCAGGAGTCACTATTGGCGACAATAGCACGATCGGCGCAGGCAGTGTTGTTGTCAAAGATATTCCCGCAAACGTCGTGGCGGCGGGGAATCCTTGCCGAATCATCCGGCATCTACCTTGATGTGGTACGATCGACACACTCGTGCGATCGGCTCCTTGGAGCTTAACTCAACAATTTTAGGTATTAGAACAGCCGGTTTGAGATTTTTCACGTAAAATCCCCGAAAAAAACCCTGGAAGAAAACTCAAATTTCAAATCTAAAATCTAAAATCTAAAATCGCTTAATATCAAATCCGTTAGCATCGGAATAGTAAATTCGAGTTGACTGTTGACTGTTGAGTGTTCACGGCGTCAACAGTCAACAGTCAACAGTCAACATCATTCCGGTGTAACCGGAAATGATATAATTTCTTGTTCCCGGTTTCCACACTACCAAGCTTTTCTTATGACGACTGCAACAGTTTATCCCAACGCTCCTGATCTCTGCACCGACGACTACATAGCAGTCGGTGTAGCTACCTGCTTCATTAAAGAAGAAGGCGAAGTTTTTGAAGTGCAAGTAATCGAAGCTATTCCCTCAGCAGCTTTAGAAGCAATTTTGAAGGGAATTCCCACATCCTATTTAATGATTTGCGGGACGACTTTGGGAGCAGTGCTCGACGGCGAAACACCCAAAATGTTGCCAGAATTCCCGACATCAGCTCAGTTTAGCGAAGAATTTGGCTTTCGGGCGATCGCCGCTGCCCGCACTTACAAAATCCGCCCCCAAGCTCAACTTCACATTCCCTTGGGAACAGTTCGCAACGACTTTACTTATTCCTTAGAACGCAAAAGGGTGCTCAACTCCGAGCGCGTCATTCGCACTGAAGACAATGTGAAACAGCACGAACACACTCACAAGGTTCTTTAAACAAATCCCGCAACTGGGGCAATTTAACAGTGCCTCAGCCAGCGGATGCACCGAAAATACTTTTGAGTGTTGAGATATAAATTCAAGATTTAACAACTTTTTATTTCATTAATAATAAACGAAAAACTTTTAATATTTTGTTATTAAGCAATACAGCGGACAGTTTTTGATTACAACCGCAAAATAAGGGTTCCAACGCGATCGCGTACTCGAAATACCAACCGAAAATCACAGGTTTCAGACTACAAACTAAAAACAGTCTGGACTATTAATTAAGACACACACCCAACATCTACACCTAAAAAGTCTACTGCTCACATCACCTCAATAACATTAATTATTAACGATTGTAAAAATAATTAAGTAGTTGATAAAAATTTTTAATTGGTCAAAAATGTGGTATAATATTATTCCTGTTTAACAAAGTGATATCCAATCGGGTAGCATCGGGATTAATATTACCCACCGCCAGGAAACGGCACTGCCGTGTCCCTACAATTAACCTGGGTAGGGAAACGGCACTGCCGTGTCCTTTATATCATTCCCGTGCAACCGGAAACGATAGGATATGCTCGGTGGGAAAAAATTAAAAAATCCCCGCAATTATTAAATGCTCGTAGTTTAAGACTACTAGCGGGCGGGCGAGTAGATCGTAGGTGAGCTAAAGATTTCAATCTCACAAATTGGTCAAACCATGCGAAGCTTTGCGAGAGTAAAGTGGTGGAAATTAACTCGACTATTGCCAGCGGGATTAAAGGGCGAATACCATCTTGGGTACCAAACTGCGCTCTTAATTTTGGGGGTAACAATTCTGGCAGCTAGCATCACGGGTTGTATCAGCTATCAAAGCGTTCGCCGCTTGATTATCACCAAAAGCGAGCGAAATGCTTTGTTAGAAGTTAGGGCTCGCGCCAACAAGATCGATCGCTGGCTCGGCACTAGAAAGGCTGAGATCGAAATCCTCGCCCACACTCCTCCCGTTCGTTCCATGAATTGGTCAGTGGCAGAGCCTTATTTAAAATCGGAAGTAAATCGACTACAAAAATTCCAGCACTTGGCATTAATTGATCCCCACGGTTCTTATTTCACCACAAAAGTCGGCAGAGCGTTGATTAATGTGAGCGATCGCCAACACTTCAAAAAGGCAATGGCTGGGGAAGTCTATGTTTCAGATCCTACCAGTTCTCGCACGCTCAAAGGACAAAGTATTGTTCCCATTTCAGCTCCGGTGTGGTCAAATTCGGTAAATTCTATTGATAAAACAACCGAAAAGCCGATCGGAGTAATGAACGGCGTCATTAGCATGGATCGAATTGCCGAAGTAGTAGGAAAGCTGGAATATGGGGCAGGAACTTACGCTTTTGTTCTCAATTCTCAAGGAGTGCCGATTGTGCATCCCGACGCTCGATTAATCGGAAATATCGACAAATCGGCTCCCAGTCTTTTAGAGTCCGCAGATACTAATTTGGCAAATGTAGCCCGGGAGATGGTTTATCAAAAAACGGGCATTGTGCTGACTCAAATCAACGACGCCAGAGTTTATGTTGCTTATATTCCTTTAGAACAAGCTGAATGGTCGATCGCCCTCGTCATTCCCCGCGACAATCTCGAAAAAGAACTCCTTCCTTTCAAGATACTAGCAGTAGCCGCCGGCTTACTTGCCGCCGCAGCAATTTTCTCCGCAATTGTGGCGCTCAAGCTGTTTGCCCTAAATGGCATTCGCAGTCGCACAGAAGCCCTTCTCCACCGCTTAACTGGCCGCATTCGCGCTTGCTTAGACCTCGATCGCATCCTCCAAACTACAGTAGACGAACTCGGTACTTTACTGAAGCTCGATCGAGCAATTTTCGCATGGTACGATCCCCGACAAGATACGTTAGAATTTGGCTGGGAATATTGCCGGGAAAGTTTGCCGGCGCGCTTGGGAATCTTTGGTGTTCCAGGAGGGCCATCTGGAGATTTAGCTGCACGGCTTCACCGCTGCGAAACGATACTGCTACATAAAACCGGTGTCCCTGATGCCACAGCGTCTGAGGAACACACCCATATCGAACTCAGAAATAGTCACTACGCAGCAGTACCCATACTAACTGAGAATCATCGGCTTGGATATCTGTTCGCCTGTGCAAACCGCCGATTTGCGACTCCCAACGAGGTGCAAGTTTTGGAAGCAATTGCAGACTCGCTGGCGATCGCAATTTCCCAATCCCAACTCCACGGGCAAATTCAAGAAGAACTCAAACTTTTGGAAGAAGTATTAGCCAAACTAAGAATCACCGAAGAGCAGTTATTACAAAGTGAAAAAATTACAATGGTGGGTCAACTAGCCGCCGAAGTTGCCCAAGAACTTAATAACCCGATTAACTTTATTTACGGTCGCCTGATTCACCTCAACGATTATATCAAAGATTTGCTTAGTATAATTCGCCTCTATCGCGAACAATATCCCGAACCTGTGCCGCGAATTGCCAAAAAAATAGAGACTTGCGACCTAGATTTTATCAGCCAAGAGTTGCCACAAATCCTCAATTTTTTGAAAATAGGAGCCGATGGCATTCGCCAGATAGTCCTGGCTTTGCGAAATTTTTCACTTCCTGATGAAGCCAACAAAGAACACGCCAACGTTAATGAGAGCATCGATAATCTTTTGCTGTTGCTGGCTCACCGACTGGAGCCAAAAATATTAGTAGTCAAGGAGTACCACAACCTGCCGCCAATTTTGTGTTATCCCGGTCAACTGAGTCAGGTATTCGCGAGTCTGATCAGCCATGCTATAGATGCAGTTAAAAGTATTGAAAACTCTGCTCAAATTATTACAATCAAAACCGATATTGTCGAGGAATATAAAGGCAGATTTATTGTTGTATCGATCGCCCACAATGGCTCTATAATTCCGCCGGAAATTCAACCCCGAATATTTGACCAGTTTGGCCATACTAAATCCTTTAAAAATTTTACAGGGTTGGAGCTGTCGGTGTGCTATAAAATTATTGTAGAATTGCACGGCGGCAGGCTGACAGTTGAATCTCCGGTTAAACCTCAAATGAAATCTCAAACTGGGGGCGGTGCTGAGTTTAGGGTAAAATTGCCCATCTTTTGATATCTATCGCATTTTGTCGCCAGGGAAACCCGTCGCAAATCTTGCCCGCCAGTTCCGCGAAAAGCTTAATGTCGGTTTGTAGCGAGGACTTTAGTCCTCATAAAACGGAGGACTGAAGTCCTCACTACAAACCTGATTATCATTTTTTAACCAAACTTGATATGATAGGATTAGGGAAATAATAAAGGTGCAACCACCGCAAACAACAAACCTCCCATTACCAAGACTTCCACAACAATTAATAAAATATTTTTGTTCATTTTCACTTTAAGCATTTTCACTTTAAGCATTTTCACTTTAAGCATTTTCACTTTAAGCATTTTCACTTTAAGCACTTTCACATTAAGAGCGATCGACCAAAGAGCGAATTTTCTTCCACCAAGCCGCCGGCGAATCTTCCGGGCGATATGCGGCATCAAACATCGACAAAATTAGTGGCACACCCCCCACCTTCGCACTCATCAACAAGTGCATTGCCAGACAAAACACCAATACCATCCAACCAGAAATGTGTAAATAATACCAAACCTGCGTCAATTCCCCAGCCGGCAGCCATTCTTCCTTAACCATACTGCCAGAAGCGATCGCCCAAGTCAGTGCCAGCAACATCAACGTATTCACAATCCGGTGCAAACTGTACCACCAAATTGGTTTTCCCAACTGCGTTAGTTTCCCAAAAGAATCCGGCTGCACCAAGCGTTTTTGGCCTGCGTGGAAACTGTACAATGCAAAAGTCGGCATTATTCCTAACAGCAACATTTTGCCAAAAGTGCCGTGAATCCCGATAATATCTGCAATCTGAGGCACGGGGACTTTGCCAAACCGTCCATCGTAGGTGTTGTAAACCAGAAATGCGCTCAAAATTGCTAAAAGGGCGATCGCAGCGTTAACCCCATGCAGTAATCTGAGCAGCAATGGCTGGTAGGGTCTAGATGGCGGCATAGTCAATTCTGCTACTTGATAAATAATCTTTTAGAGAATACAGCTAACCGCTGATTTTTTCAACCATCGCCAATTGTGAAATAAATGTGAGTCAAAAATGAATAGATTATGATAAAAACGCAATTATATTAAAATTTAGTGTAAACTAAAACAGTCAAGAGGAATACTTTATTTATAACACCTAACATTTTACAAAAATGGATGCAGCGACTACCGTTTTACTTTCATTAGGACTAGCAGCCGATGCTTTTGCTGTTGCTGTTTCGAGCGGTTTAGCAATCAAACATATGAAGGTCAATAAAGCTTTAAAAATCGCCTTATTTTTCGGAGGTTTTCAAGCTTTAATGCCCGTAATAGGATGGCTCATCGGTCTTAGTTTTAGTTTTTTGATAACACCGATCGACCATTGGATAGCTTTTGGGCTTTTGAGTTTCATTGGCGGAAGAATGATTTATGAATCGCTGCAAAGCGAAGAATGCGAGAAAAAGTTCAATCCCTTAGATACGGGAACTTTAATAACCCTGTCGGTGGCGACGAGTATTGATGCTCTCGCAGTTGGCCTCGGATTTGCTGTTCTGAAAGATTCTATTGCTCCTGCGGTTACTGCGATCGGATTTATTACTTTCTTTTTAGCCTTTGCAGGGGTGTTTATCGGACACAAGTGCGGCAACTTGTTTGCTAATAAAATTGAGATATTGGGTGGAGCAATTTTGATTTTCATTGGCAGCAGAATCTTGTTTATGCACTTGACAGAAGTGCCATTAGTTATCGGCAATTAGTCAGTAGTCATTAGTCAGTAGTTATTAGTGGAACAGTGACATCAAAGTCTCTGGTGGTTGCAATTACCAATTACCAATTCCCAAAAAATGCTATAACAGCAATATTGCGTTAAAGGATAAAAAATTTCGTGCTGAAACTTTACGGCGGAGCCCGCAGCCGGGCCTCAATTGTCAAGTGGTATCTAGAAGAAATAGGAGTTCCCTACGAATTCGTCACCCTAGATATGCAAGCAGGGGCACACTTGCAGCCAGAGTATCTCGAAATTAACCCGATCGGCAAAGTACCCGCGATCGCCGACGGAGATTTTAAACTTTGGGAATCCGGCGCAATTCTGCTGTATTTAGCTCAAAAATATGGTAAAATGCCAGACACTTTGGAGCAGCAAGCTCAAATCGTGCAGTGGGTCACGTTTGCTAACGCCACCCTGGGGCCGGGAATATTTACAGAAGCAACTCGCGATCGCGAAACTCCCAAGTTGTTAAAACCGTTAAATGAAATTTTCGAGAAACAGCCGTTTTTAATGGGTGATGAATTCGGCGTCGCCGACGCAGCAGTCGGGTCAATTTTAGCCTACATTCCAATGATGCTAAAACTAGACCTCAGTGCTTATCCGGCTGTTGTAGATTACATCAAGCGGATCTCAGAAAGACCGGCATTCAAAAGTGCGATCGGCGGTAGCTGAAGGCAGAAAGAAGAACGAAACAAAACTTAATACCTGAAAGCAGGGGCAATTTGTGAATTGCCCCTGCTTTTGATGAAATCAAACTTATCTAAATCCGACAGCCGCCTGCCAAACAAAAGCCAGCAGCAAGAAAAACACGGGAATGACCGGCAAAACATTAACCAAAGGCTCAAAAATCGAATAAGCTTCGGGCAGTTTTGCTAAGAGTAATGCAGCTTCCATGAATCAACCTACCTATCCAACAGAATTTTCATAATTGTCGCATATCTTTACCCACGGCAATCATGATTGATCGACTCTCGGTGCAAGCCAGTAGGCAAACTCTTCAGTAAATCTATCCGCCAAAATCGCCTCCCGCATCCTCCCCGTAAAGCGAATCAACTCCGTCACATTGTGAAGCGCCAGCAAAGTATACCCCAGCACTTCATTAGCCCGCGCCAAATGGGCCAAATAAGCCCGACTGAATTTTTGGCAGGTATAACAAGGGCAAGACTCATCCAGCGGAGCAAAATCCTCCCGGAACCGAGCATTTTTCAAATTCCAGCGTTCCCCACCAACAAAAGCCGTCCCGTGGCGGGCCAGCCGAGTTGGAATCACGCAGTCAAACATATCTACGCCACTCGCCACCGCCAACGCCATTTCCCGATAAGTCCCAATCCCCATCAAATAACGCGGTTTATTTGCCGGCAACAGAGGCGCAGTCACCTTTACAATCTCTGCGATCAAATCCCCCGATTCCCCGACACTAACGCCGCCGATGGCGTAGCCTGGTAAATCCAAATCTACCAACTGGTTCGCCGCGCGCGATCGCAAATCGGGGAAAACGCCCCCCTGCACGATCCCAAACAAAGCTTGATCCGGGCGCGAGTGAGCTTGCATGCAGCGTTGCAGCCAGCGGTAAGTGCGATTTGTCGCCGCCTCCACCTCCTCCCGCGTAGCGGGGTAAGGGGGACACTCGTCAAAGGCCATAATCACATCAGCGCCCAACTCATTCTGAATTTCGATCGATCGTTCCGGTGTCAAATTAATCATGCGGCCATCGCGGGGAGAGCGAAAAGTCACCCCATTCTCAGAAATAGTCCGCATTTGGCTCAAGCTAAACACCTGAAAGCCACCCGAATCCGTCAGCATCGGGCCAGGCCAAGCCATAAATTTGTGCAATCCGCCCGCGCCTGCGACAATCGCTTCCCCCGGCTGCAAGTGCAAGTGATAAGTATTTGCCAAAACCATTTGAGAACCCGCCGCCTCAAGATGTGCCGGGGTCAAAGTTTTGACATTAGCTAGTGTCCCTACCGGCATAAATTTAGGCGTTTCCACAACACCGTGGGGAGTAGCAAAAACCCCTGCACGCGCTTGGGTATGGCTGCAATTAGCCTGGCATTTAAAAGAAAATTTCGCCTTGTCGTCAGTCATTAGTCCCCGATGCTCGTTAACCGCTACTCGGCCGTCCGTGTTATTTAATCTATTGTTGATGACATCGCGACAAAAAAAACCATGACCCCGCCCAAAAACGGAGACAAGTTTCCGACAATCGTCGTGGAGGGCAAAAAATTTTAGACCTTAGTTCTAACTCCCAGATTCACGGCGCTGCAAGTAAATCTAAAATCTAAAATCTAAAATCTAAAATCGACTGACTGACGATTAAAACGGGGAATCATCGTCGTCCAATTGTAGATCCCAGTTGCCTGAGAGTACCTGATCGACCACCGCATCCAATGCCGCAGCATTTAAATTCCGGGCGAATTGCTCTTGCAAAGGATTGGAGAGGGGAATTAACCGCAACTGCCGTCCATCTTGAATCAGGTCAAAATAAGCACCATCTTCAGGCGACTGTTTCAGTTCCAGGTAATCAAAACTATACACGTTCAAATAAAGCGCATGGTTGGCAATCAGGGTAGAACGGTGGGGGTTGGCGAAGACTTCGAGCACGTAACCTTCCCCTTCGCTATAAATCTGGCCATCTTGTATGTGAAGGTAGCGGACACGTCCTAAATCAAACAGCAATCTTTTGATATCGCGTTTGTTGACGACAATCCCTGTATCGATGATGCAAGGAGCAACTACCCTGTTATTCAATTGATCGTGACTCATGGAGTAAAAGCCTCTGTTGTAGTATTTTCCCGTCTTGAACATCAGGGAGTTAGCTAGAATTCTTGGGAAGGGAAACGCGGATCTTGAGTTTAGTCATTTTAGATAGGGAGCTTGGGGATCGCTGCCGACAGAGGTTTTCCGGGGAAAAGAGCCGGCGACAGGAGGAATGCTCGATCCAAAAAACTAGGGTGTTACAGTCCAATTCTGGCACACGCTAATCGATTGACAACTGCATACCAGATGAAAAATTTTCTATCTTATGGTGCATGATAAATGGGTTCGCTCTACGATCGACTTTTTCCGGAATCAAGGCGCTGCCATCGCAGCCGCAGTCGCTTTTTATACTTGTTTGCCGGTACCGGTGTCTTGGACTTTGGAGTTTCGGGGCATTGCCCGCTTGGCACCGGCGATCGGGCTTTTGATTGGGGGGATGCTGGGACTGGGGGATGTTGGGTTGCAGTTGTTGGGAATGCCTGCTCTGACTCGATCGGCCTTGGTGGTAGTCTTGGGCATCGCCGTGACTGGCGGGCTGCACCTAGACGGGGCAATGGACGCGGCGGACGGGCTGGCTGTACCAGACCCGGTACGCAGGCTGGAAGTCATGCGGGACAGCGTTACAGGAGCCTTTGGGGCGATGGCTGCGATCGCGATCGTGCTGCTGAAAACTGCCGCTCTGTCGGACTTGAATAACTATCGGTGGCTGGCTTTGATGGGTGTGGCGGGTTGGGGCAGATGGGCCCAACTGGTGGCGATCGCCCGCTATCCCTATCTCCGGGCAGAGGGTAAGGGAGCTTTTCACAAGGAATCGATTTATTCTCCTTTTGATTTTATCCCCGGAGTGCTGTTGCTGCTGAGTTTGAGCGTGGTGCAAGTTGTCTTGGAGGGCGATCGGTGGCTGTTGGCGGTGGGGATGGCTTTGGGGGGAAGTGCGATCGGAATTTTTGCCGGAGCCTGGTTTAACCACCGTTTGGGCGGCCACACGGGCGATACTTACGGTGCTGTAGTCGAGTGGACGGAGGCTTTATTGCTGTGTCTTTTGGCGGCTTTGGAAGGGTAAGTTATGCCATGTTGCCATTGTTTGAGTGAAAACTCTAGTCCTCAATTTAGCAAATAACGACGGTTCTAGCAGGTGGAAATCCGCACTCAATAGCAATGGTTTTCATCCTGTCTGCCTTCAAATGCTACCCTAGATTAGATACAGCAAACCTCAAACTATAAAGAAAGCTATGGGATACTTTATTGCTGCGATCGTCCTCGGAATGTTAATTGGGGCTGGCTTCGAGATTGTCCAAACAATCCGCAATTGGGAAACGAATCCCGAAGAAACTACCAGCAAAATTCAAGCTGAAATGGTCAAAGAAACATATCGCGGTCAATTTGGTGCCGATGCGGTGGAGGGAGGGAGTCAGGCTGTCGGAAACGCACTCCACGCCGGCCACTGCGCCGCCGAAGCTGCGACTGGCGAATCTGCCCCAAGTGCGATCGGTCATGTGGTAGAAGGCTTGTTGCACGTGCTACACCATTAATATCGTGTCTGCTAGCGTAAGTTGTGCAAGTGTTTTTGATGCTGTAGGGGCTGGTTTTACCAATAATCTTTGACGCACACAAACAATCTCATAAACCCGCCCCCCACAACTAATAACCTATATCAACCTTGACTTTTATCGAAGGGAAAAAATGTACATTGACGTTTACCGTTGAGAGAGGGGGCGGGTTTATGGGATTATTAGTTTTTGGCGTAGATGCTTGGTAAAACCAGCCCCTATTATCCCGCAAATTATCAAAAACCAACCAATCAAACCTAATATAACAACACAAAATGAATGGAAAATGCCACTGCTAATTTTCCATTCATTCTCTATTCTTACGCTTTCGGCTCAACCCAAACCGTCATCCCCTCAACCCTCAAACCTTTGCCGCGAGTGCCGCAATATTGACCGTTAGCAGTAACAGGAGTATCGCCCACATTCTGAATGTGAGCCGTATAAAATACGTCATACTTATCAGCTTGTGGCCCTGTCAGTCGCGCGGCAAATCCCTCAATGCGCTTGGCTTTGCCCCGGAATCCAGCTAACTCTCCTTCCGAGATCCAAGCAGTGTCGCCCACTCCTTCAACGTGAGCCATGTACTGCAAATTTAAACCGGCAACGGGAGGCTCTATTTTAATTTGAAATCCTTCGACGCGACGGCCTTGAGCTTTAGTACCCGCATATTCTCGATCGCTAAAAGTTCGATCGCCAATTCCTTGAATATGCGCCAACACTTTTAAACCCACAGGCGCCACTGTTTGGGAACTCGCAGACGGCGCGATCCAAACTTTGATACCCTCTATTCTCAAAGCTTTGCCGCGAGTACCGCAATATTCGCCATTGGAGGACACCGAGGTGTCGCCGATATTCTGAATGTGAGCGTTATAAAATACGTCGTACTTATCAGCTTGCGGCCCGCTCAATCGCACTGCAAATCCTTCAATGCGTTTCGCTTGACCCCGAAAACCTGCCAATTCTCCCTGACTAAGCCAAGGAGTGTCGCCAACACCTTCGACGTGAGCCATGTACTCGACATTTAAGCCGGGAATTAGCGGGTCGATCTTAATCGCAAATCCTTCGACACGCCGCCCTTGAGCTTTTGTACCCGCGTATTCTTGAGCGCCGAAAGTTCGATCGCCAATTCCCTGAATGTGCACCAAAACTTTGATTCCCAAACCGCCCTCTACTGCCACCGGTTGTTGAAGGTTCCGGGGTGCGCCAAAAACAATGTTTCCGGAACCGGTTGTCTGAAGAGACTTAGGTACTTCCACGCTGGGAACAATAATTACCTCGTGCATGGGGGCGGAAGGTGGGGGGGATTCCAAAATCTGGATCTGTGGCGCAACTGTAACTTGTTTCGGTGCCACATTTCCTGACGGGATGACAATCACTTCTGGCAAAGGTTCGGCGCTGATTTTTTGTTCTGGCGCTGGTTTAAATGCGGGTTCGACTTGTGCAGGTGCTGCTTTTACCATCTCAGCAATGGTTAATTTGCCTCTGGAAATGGCTACGGCTATTTGTTTGCCAAAAGCGGCGCTGACTGTTTCTTCGAGAATGACCCACTGTTCGTCATCTAATTTGTCTTGCTGTTCCACCAGGGCCAGCACTGCTGAAACTGGGTGTTTGCCACTGACTAAGGATTCTGCGTCAGAATGCAGTTGAGTTGGGGTTGATTCGGAAATCGCGCGTTGCAGTTCGCGGGCTTTGGCATGAACTGATTGTAACGGCGCGAAGTCGCTTTGTTCGCGGTGGGCGATCGCCAATACTCGATCGATCACTTTCAATGCTGCATCGCGAATTTCTGCTTTACCTTCGGAAGCTGCTGCAGTCTCGACTAAGTTTTGAATGTCTTTGAGGGAAGCAATTTCCCCCGGTGCGATCGCGGATTTGTTGAGTTCGAGAGCTCGTTTTTGGACTGCGGCAAAGTTGCGGCTGTAGGCGGCTACTTCTTGCAGCAAGCTGTCAGAAGGAGGAAGACCGGAGTCTTGCAGTTGTTTTGCTGCTTGGGATAGGCGATCGGCCAAATTAGCATAAGTTTCCGATAGTCGGGCTATTTGTTGTAGCAAATCTTTATGTGGTGCTTCCATATGTCTTGCAGTAAATATTTAACTTGCTGATTATAGACGTTGAGCGTCTTCTGAAGGTAGAAGGCAGTAGTCATCAGTCATTAGTCCCTGGGAAAAATAAAAATGCTCCTCCTCTCCGACTCCTCCACTCGGACACTCTCCGACTCCCCCACCCAGACACCCGGACACTCTCCGACTCCCCACTCTCCGACTCATCCTCTGGCATCCCCCGCGTGATCGCCGTCACAACCGTGCAAATACTTAGTCACACTCTGCGACTCCGGCTGTCACGAGTGGCCCGTAACAATGTCACACCTATCGAGCAATAGCCGTCACTGCTGATTCTGTGAAAACAGTTGATACTTAGGCTTGAACCAATAAAATCCCGAAGTGTTATGGTACTAATTCGCGACCTCGCCCAGCAAGCTCTGGCTCTAGGCTATCTAACCCTTGAAGCCGAAAATCAACTGCGGCGGATGTTAACTACCACCCAGTATGACTTGGAAGACTTAAATGCTTTTATGGCTTTGCAACTAGCAGCTATGTCCGGAGGAGTGAAACAAGAGTCTCGCGAGCTAAAAAAGTTTGAAATCTTTGGCGAGACGGCTTCCGAAACTTCTTGTTAGTAATTAGTTGGCTTTTGATTCGTTAAAATTTAGTAAGGGACATTTCTACCGTGCAGGTTCGTGAAGTTGTAAAACAAGCTATTGCCGCTGGATATCTGAGTTTGGAAGCGGAAAATGAAATGCAGAAGATTTTTTCCTCAGCCAAGTGTGATTTGGAAGATTTGAACGCTTTTATGAGCTTGCAATTAGCTGCGATGGCGGGTCGGGTGAGGCAAGAGTCTTTGGAATTAATAAAGATGCCAAATTTTGCGGATAGAAATTAATTTTTTATACAATTATCTGGCAAGATAAGTATTAATTTTTCTCCTCAATAAACGCGAAAAAGCTATAATTATTTGGATGAGTTCTCTACTAATTAAATAAAAAAATATTGGTATTTTGGTTCAATGGGTGTTGAGCAAATTAAATAAAATTGAAATAAATATTTAAATGAATATTTAAGTGGAGAGTCAGGACTTGACTCGTCAAAGGTCAGGCTTGGATGACTAGACCTGTCAAGGTGTAGTCAAAGTGTTTGCTTCGTAACAGTTGAGCATTCTGCTTGAAAAGTTATATAAGCTGTTGCGGCATTTAAATTATGTGTCAAAAAACAATCAAACTCTTGTGGGTGGGCTTCTAGCCCGCCCCGAATATATAATTTAAATGCACGACAGCTTATGATCAATGATTAACTGGAGTTAGCATGAAACAGCTAATATTATTTCCCCTCCATCGACCGCCATAAAATTAGTTAGTAGTGAGGACTTTATAAAGCTCGCTCGTGCTTCCGCCGTTACTACAAAAGTAATAAGGGTTATAATACCCGCTTTTATATCATCACTGAGACTATTTCCTACGACTCCGACGCTCTAACTCTTTAATTAGGGCTTGCTGAATATATCGCCCGCGTGTTACGTGGCCTGGGTTATTTGATCGCGCGCTCAATAGTAAAGT
>NZ_JAUBOS010000069.1:0-32924 GCF_036700365.1 Microcoleus sp. w2-18bC1 | reverse complement strand
GTCGCTAATTTAGGATGATTGCATTTACGTCATACAGCCTAGTTACACAAAGGCTTTAATTGTTTTTGGAGATGTCTTTAGGACACAGACCGTGCTTTCTACCTACG
Source organism: Microcoleus sp. w2-18bC1 (assembly GCF_036700365.1). NCBI lineage: Bacteria > Bacillati > Cyanobacteriota > Cyanophyceae > Oscillatoriales > Microcoleaceae > Microcoleus > Microcoleus sp. w2-18bC1. Next base: position 32,817 of record NZ_JAUBOS010000069.1, on the reverse strand, counting down.
GAATACCTGTATTTTATCAATAGAAATATGCCGTTAATTCTCCTGACAATCCTTTTGCCGGGATCAAAGTTTTTTATCAATATTTATACTGTGTTGTTTTTGTTTTTAACTGCTCGATTGCCAGGTCTAAACTAAGCAATAATCTTTTAGGAAAATTGTCACGAACAAAAAACGGTTATTAAAGCAATCACGGTATATGAATAATTGTCAAAAGCGGCGTATAAAAAATATAAGAAAACCCCAAATTTCACAAACAATGTGAAAAAAAAGGCGAAGAAAAGGGTTGCCAACAGGTGAATAAAAGTTTCAATCAAAAAAATGATCGGCGCAAAAGCGACAAAATCGAGTATAATATAGTATTGCTAAATTGAGTCGCAGTTCAGAAATACTGTTGAAAAACTAAATTTATTGAAATAGACAGGTGCAAATTGAGGATTGAAGGCGTACCCAAATTGACTAAATATTTGCTGATCGGTTCCACAAAAGCTTACAGTGGCAAGTCTGCCATCGCCCTGGGGATGGCACTCGGACTCCGGGACAAGGGGCTGGCCGTCGCCTACGGCAAACCTCTGGGAACCTGTTTCAGCTCGCCAGGAGCTGGGATCGAGGAGGAAGACGTGCGGTTCGCGGTAGAGACGCTGAAGCTCTCAGAAAGTCAGATGCCGTCAACACTGCTGTATTTGGATGAAGAGACGGTTCACAAGCGTTTGCGGGGAGAAGACAAGGCAGATTACCGCCAGTCTTTAGCACAATATTTGCAAGCTCCCAGCGGAGACTTGGTGCTGTTAGAAGGCCCAGCTAATTTGGAGGAAGGCAGTCTGTTTGACTTGTCTTTGGTTCAAGTCGCTGAGGCAGTTGATGCCTCTGTGTTGTTGGTAGCCCGCCCGATCGATCTGTATGTAGACGATTTGCTGTCGGCTAAACAGCGTTTGGGTTCGCGGTTGCTGGGGGTGGTACTCAATGACGTTCCCTCGGACAAACTCGAATCCGTAACGGCGACTGTGCGGCCTTTTCTGGAGGCTGCGGGTATTCCAGTTTTGGGAATGTTGCCGAGAAGTGCTTTGCTGCGAAGTGTCAGCGTCAAAGAATTGGTGCACCAATTGAAAGCTGATGTGCTCTGCCGTAAAGACCGTTTGGACTTGATGGTGGAAACCTTGACAATTGGCGCGATGAATGTTAGTTCTGCTCTGAAGTATTTCCGCAAAGCGAGAAATATGGCGGTGGTGACGGGGGGCGATCGCACGGACATTCAGCTAGCGGCTCTGGAAAGCTCGACTCAGTGCTTAATTTTGACAGGCCACTTGCCTCCTTCTCCCCTGGTGATTGGCAGGGCAGAAGAAATGGAAATTCCGGTTTTGTCTGTTGATTTGGATACCTTAACCACGGTGGAAATTATCGACAGCACCTTTGGCAGCGTGCGCCTGCACGAACCGATCAAGGTGGAATGCGTTACTCAGCTAATGGCAGAACATTTTGATCTTGATGGCATGATGGCATCCTTGGGCCTGAGCGATCGAGTCCATTAATAAGAGAGCCGGAGCTGAGGGAAGAAGGTATTCAGCAGAGAGAATTTTTTGTTTAAATAAATAAAAAGCTAAAATTCTTAAATTCTCAATTTTTCTTGAATTCTACCTTGAACTCCGGCTGCCGAATGTCTTGAGACATTCTGCCTTCTGGCTTCCTCAAATCAGCCGCTCCTCTAGTCTGATCTGGTAAATCAGCAATTCTTAACTTCTTTTTGGCGGCAATGGCTAGTGAGTCTGCTAAAATCCACAACGTAGTTTTATTTAATTTAATAAATTCTTTGAGTCAATCAATTGAGCTACCCAGAGTAGATGATTTTTTACAAGAACTTGCGGCGATCCAGCAAACCGGCTCCAAGCGGATTGCTCTTTTGGGTTCTCGCCACGTTCCTATTACCCACCAGCAGCTAATTGAGATGCTGAGCTACGCCATAGTTCTGGGAGGCAATCAGCTCATCACTTCTGGCGCTACAGGCACCAATTCAGCCGCAATTCGGGGGGCAATGCGAGCAGATCCTAATCTGCTGACGGTGATTTTGCCACAAAGTATGAGTCGCCAGCCCCGGGAGTCTCGCGACCAACTCGAACAAGTGATACATTTGGTAGAAAATCCCAAAAATGATAGCTTGTCTCTCCCGGAAGCAAGCGCCATGTGCAATCAGGAGATTATTTCTCGCTGCCAGCAACTGATCTGTTTTGCTTTTCACGAAAGCCACACTTTGCTGAAAACTTGCCAGGATGCGGAGGAACAGCGCAAGGTAGTTACTCTGTTCTATTTTGATTGAACTGCGAGGCGGATGATGCTGTTGGGATTGCCTGTGTCGGTTATTCTGCTTGATTGTATTGCTGCTGCGGCTGCGCTGGTTTACGCACCGTTTTTGGTGGTTGCCGTCGCCCGCTTGCAGCTAGGCTACGATCAAGCAGCCCCCCGCGCTATGTTTGAGAGGTTGCCTGCTTACGCTCAACGGGCAACTTGGGCTCACCAAAATTCGTTTGAGACGTTTATGCTGTTTTCAGCCGCGGCTTTGATGGCTTTTGTGACGGGGGTAGATTCGGAACCGGCAGGTTGGGCTGCGATCGCTTTTACGATCGCCCGGTTGTTGTTTTCGGTTTTCTATATTCTGAATGTGCCGCTGGGGCGATCGCTCATGTTTGCGATTAGTTCTTCTTGCACTGTTTCTTTATTCTATTTCAGTTTGATGACTGTTAATAGCTAATTGTCAGTAGTTATTGGTTATTGGTTATTGGTTATTGGTTATTAGTTATTGGTTAGTTGTTAATGCCCAATGCCGTGTTTGGCTAATGCCGTGTTTGGCCAATTACCAATTACCAATGCCCAATGCCCAATGCCCAATGCCCAATGCCCAATGCCCAATTCCCTATTACCCATTACAAATTACTAATTTATGGCTGCTAGTTATTCCTTTGATATTGTCAGCGATTTCGATCGCCAAGAATTAGTCAATGCTGTTGACCAAACAACGCGAGAAATTCAAAGCCGCTACGACTTGAAAGATACCAAAACCACTGTAGAATTGGGCGCTGAAGCAATTACTGTCAATACCGACAGCGAATTTACTCTCGATGCAATTCACACTGTTTTGCAAACTAAAGCCGCCAAGCGCAATTTGTCTCTGAAAATTTTTGATTATGGGAAAATTGAAGCTGCTAGTGGTACTAGAGTACGCCAAGAAATCAAACTGAAAAAAGGGATTGACCAGGAAATTGCCAAGAAAATTACTAAATTAATTCGAGATGAGTTTAAAAAGATTCAAGGCTCGATTCAAGGTGATGCAGTGCGCGTTTCTGCTAAGGATAAGGATGATTTACAGTTGGTAATTCAACGCTTGAAGCAAGAAGATTATCCCGTGGCTTTGCAGTTTACAAATTACCGCTAAATTGGATAGTTTCTATGGGCTTCAGTCCTCATACGTGGTGACCAATCAGGACTAAAGTCCTGACTTCAAACAAGTTTTTATCGACTTAATATTAAATATCTAAACCCGTGACTGTTAAGTCGGGAGGATGTTCGACCACAAACTGGTAATATAACTCTTGCTTTGCTTGCGGCGGCAGAGACATTATCCATTCTAGCAGCCCCATTTCACCTGCTACTATCTTCGGATTAGTGAGAGTAGATCGCACTTTAATTTGTTCATTGCGGCTGACTGGCAATTGCTCTTTTAGTGTCAGGTGTACCTGCACCTGCTGCAAGTTAGTCACATTTAAGCGATAAGCGTAACTCATGCGCCGCTGCTGGCCGATCAGTTTTTTATCTACTTGTCTTTCCACTAACTCCCGCTCTATTTTTAACCGTTCATCAATTCCTAAATTAACTTTATATTCTTGGCCGGGGGAAACATTTTCTAACTGCACACTGCCGACAAAAGTGTTATCGCGAAAGATATTTGCTTTACCGGGCAGAAGAGTTGCACCTGTCAGCGGATTTACAACAACTGCTTGCAAATAGGCAAAACTGACTAATCGCGGGACGGCTATATATTCAGGTTTAAACGGATAATTTTCGCTGAAAATAGTGACTTTGTGCGGCGTGCCGTCGCTGGGAATGTTGGTATTTCCGCCTACTTGAAATGACACAGTGCCGCCTTCTATCGATACTTGTGCGATCGCGGTTTGAGCTGCTATGGATTCGGGTGCGGCAGCAGCACCGTCCCCAGCCATCATTGCAAATTGTGCCTCGGTTTCCATCTCTAATTCCATATAGTCTCTTTCCATTTCTGCTCCCGCAGTCGCTCGGGTGGGTTTCATCAAAATTTGTCGGGATCGAGCTGATCTTGGGTGAACAATATCGATAAACCAGGGTTGGAGTTTTGGTGGCAAAGTTCCCATTCCGGGTTTAGCTGTGGATAAAGTCAGCGCTACTCCCGTCCAATCTTCCCCTGTATTTTGATTGACTTCGGCTAGGTAATTGAGATTAATTTGGTTGTTGGTAGTGTTGACTCGCAAGTCGTAAAGGGGAGTCCAATTTGCTCGCCTTACTACATAGGAAACTTCTAGTTCAAAATTGCCGCTGCCACTTGGTTCGATGGCGACAATGATGTTAAAACTTTGCTGGGAATCGGGACTTTGTACTTGCCACAACTGCTGCCGTAAAGCTTCTATTTGATTGTCTAATTCTTGCTGCTGTTTTTCGTGTTGGGCGATCGCACTTACATATTTTAGGTAATTAGTTCCTAAAAAGTTGAGCAATTCGCCAGTGTCGTTTAAACCTACCTGCTGTTTGGCGATGCCACTGGAAAAGAAACCAACGCTTTTTTCGCTCAAACCTTCCACAAATTTGAGTTGAATTTTCCGGGCGGTTATTTTGTCGTTAATTCCCCGTCTTTGGGTTTGTAACTCTTGAATTTGTTGGGTTAATTCGGCAGTGCGATCGCCCACTGGTTCGGTGCTAAATACTGTTTCGGTTCGCACTCCCAGCAATCGCACTGCAACTGTACCCGCACCCGTGGCCCTGACTGACTCTGTTTCGAGAGTTGCGGGTACAGAGGCGATCGCCAATTCTTGCTCGTTTCCCATCAGAGATACCGTACCGCGACGCGTCACCAAAGCGCGATCGGTGTAAACTGTAACTTTGGATATGCTAGTATTTAGTGTTTTAATGGTATCAGAATTAAGTATTTCTGAGTCAGTCATTGTTAGTTGCTCCTATTTAATAACCGTTTAGTCGATCGTGCATTTTGCAAAGTAGTTTATTAATCAAACTCAGAAGTTATTGGATTATCTACAACGGGGGGGGCCGGGTTTACGAGATCATTAGTTTTATACATTGATAGTTGGTCAAACCTGCCCCTACAGTTTGATGTTCAAAATGCTAGCGCGGGGGTGGGCAGGTTTATGAGATCGTTAATGTTAGGCATTAATAGTTGATAAAACCCGCCCCGTGGGTTAATTTTAGCTCAGTGGCTCGATTCCTGCCAAATCCAAAATTTGAGGAATTAAATCTTCTCGTTTGACGGCCATCATGTGAACTCCTTGACAAATCTGCCGCGCTAGCTTGACTTGTTCGGCAGCAATTTTTATGCCTTCCTGCAATGGTTCTGGAGATTTTGCTAAACGATCGATCGTCTCTTGTGGGATGTGAACTCCCGGCACGTATTTTTTAATAAATTCAGCATTTTTAGCTGATTTAAACAAAAATATTCCTGCTAAAACTGGCTTGTTGCAGCCTGCAGCAACGTGGTGCATAAACTTATCCAAAACTTCAAAATCGGTAATTAATTGACTCTGAAAAAACTGTGCTCCAGCCTCTACTTTTTTCTCAAATCGACTTTGCAAACCAGACCAACTGGGGCATTGCGGATCGACGGCAGCACCGACAAATAAATCAGTAAATCCGTCTGTTAAAGGTTTGTCATTCCAGTCTAAGCCGCCGTTCATTTTTTGAATGACTTGTAACAGTCGTACTGATTCAAAGTCGAATACACTTTTTGCTTTAGGATGGTCGCCCGCTTTGACGGGATCACCTGTAAGTGCTAATATATTGCGTATGCCTAAAGCGTGGGCTCCCATGAGATCAGCTTGCAGACCAATTTGATTGCGATCGCGACAAGCAACTTGACAAATTGGCTCAATTCCGTGCTGCACTAAAATCGCCGAAACTGCTAGGGGACACATTCGCAACACTGCGCGACTTCCGTCTGTGACATTAATGGCGTGAACTCTGTTTTTGAGGCGTTCAGCCATTTGAATCGTGTGAGTTATGTCGCCGCCTTTTGGTGGGGCAACTTCGGCGGTAATTATAAATTCTCCGGGGGTGGTGCAGGCTGTGCGAAAACGGTTCATAGTTATTCCAAGGAAGAAGACACGACACTGATTTTGACACGGATACACGGATTAATTATCGAGGGTTCCTTCTGAGGGTGAAGGAACAAAACCCTTCGACTTACTTCCCTTCGGCTACGCTTTGCATGATTTGTTCAGAGTAAAAAGAAGGAAGAAGGAAGACTAATTAGGCAGAGAATAACCGAAAGCTGTTTTAACCTTAGTTAGAGTTTGATTCGCAATAGCTTCTGCTTGTTCTCTTCCGCGACGTAGTACAGACTCTAAATATCCCGGATCGTCCATTATTTCCTTGTATTTATCCTGAATTGGTTTGAGGGCATTAATTGTCGTCTCTGTCAGCAAGGGTTTAAAATCTCCCCAACCCATGTTTTCACACTCCGCTGCTACTTCTTCCTTAGATTTGCCGGAAAGTAGGAGATAAAGTGTCAGCAAATTTCTAGCTTCGGGGCGATCGGGGTCGTCAAATGTCAAACCCCGCACGGCATCGGTTTTGCAGCGCTTGATTTTTTTGGCGATCGCATCTGGCGAATCCAATAAATTAATTCGACTTTGTTCGGAAGGGTCAGATTTCGACATTTTGCGCGTGCCATCTGTCAAACTCATCACCCTCGCACCGTCAGGCCGAATTAACGGTTCTGGAAGTTTCAATACTGGCTTTTCGGATGTGCCGAATTGGTGATTTAATCTGATGACAATATCGCGGGTGAGTTCCAAATGCTGTTTTTGGTCTTCTCCCACTGGCACTTTGTCGGCATCGTAAAGCAAAATGTCTGCTGCCATTAACACGGGATAATTTAGCAAGCCTGCATTGACATTTTCACCTTGTTTAATTGCTTTTTCTTTAAACTGAATCATATCTTCGAGCCAGTTAATCGGCGTAATACAGTTGAGCAGCCATGCTAGTTCTGTGTGCGCCGAGACGTGGGATTGCACGAAAATAGTAGAATATTCTAAGTCGATGCCGCAAGCTAAATACAGTGCGGCGATCGTGTAAGTGTCGGAGGCGAGAGTTGCTGGATTGTGCGGTGCGGTAATTGCGTGCAAATCGACTACGCAGAAGTAATTTTCGTACTGACTTTGATTTTCTACCCAGTTGCGAATGGCACCGAGATAATTGCCGAGGTGAAGATTGCCGGTTGGCTGAACTCCAGAAAGAACGCGCTGTTTGCCCATGAGGAAAGAATAGAATTGAACTCACATTTCTATATTGACACGTTATTTCAATTTCAGAGCCTCTAATTTTCTGGCGGTTGACTGTTGAGTGTTGACTGCTGACTGCTGACTGTTGACTGTTGACTGCTGACTGTTAACTGCTGACAACTAACAACTAACAACTGACAACTAACAACTGACAACTGACCAATTACCAATCTGTCAGCAACCTTGCTTTCCGCAAAATAAATGTCAGAACAGTTTCTTCGCCCGTAATAATATCGGCTCTGCCTTCCATTCCCGATTGAATCAAATACTGGCGGGGCACATTAGCCGGGGAGTTTCCGAAGAATTGACCGTTGGTGGATTTGAGTTTTGTTAAATAAGTTTGTTCAGGCTTAATTGCCACTTCGTAATAAGCTGTACCTAAATTATTAGTGGGATTTTGAGGGGCGATCGCATCTGGGGCGATTTCGCTGACGGTTCCTTTTAATGTGCCGTAATCGGGGAAAGGCAAAGCCGAAATCCTGATCTGTACGGGTTGGCCGATTTGGATGCGGGCGATGTCTTGGGATGTCACCTTGGCTTTGACTACCAGGGGTACGTCGCTGGGCACGATTTGGGCGATCGCACTGCCGGCTTGTACGGTTTGACCAGTATTTCGTACTTCCAATCTGAGAATTGTACCATCCGTGGGCGTGCGGATCACGCTATTTTCTAGTTTTAACTCAATTTGATTGAGTTCTTTTTTAGCTTGAATTAATTGTTGTTGAATGGACGATCGCTTGACGAGCAAAACCCGCCGACTTCGGCCCAGTCTCTCGGCGACATCCGGCAGCGATGTGGCGAATTTAACTAAAGCGGATTCGATTAATTCCTGTTGGGCGGAACTTTCACTTTCGATGCTTTTAAATTGAGCGCTGGCCAAAATTTGGTTTTCTAAGTCGCGCAGTTGCTGGTTGATTTGCTGTGCTGCTGTTTGAGACTGATTAATGATTTCTTGTAACTGCTGTTGTTGAGCGCCCAAACGCGAAGAATCTACAACTGCGATCGCATCTCCTTCTTTTACTGTCTGATTCTCGCTGACAGCAATGCTTTCGACGGTTCCTTCGGTGGCGGCTTGCACGACGCGCACTTCTCCGGCTGGACGGACGATCGCGTCTGCTTTGACTGTAGCGCTGTATTTGGTGACGCTAGCGAGGGCAATCACCCCGCCAAAGGTCGCCACCATCAAAATGCCACCCAAAGTCGTCCAGCGGCTGACAGGGGGCAAAAACTGGTCGTTATCAAAGGTTTCAGCGGGTGTGGCTTCGGGAGTCAGAGACATGGCGGCTGGGGGAGAGGGGTATAGTTTGGAGTTTGGAGTTTTGAGTTGGAGAGGAGGGAGAAATCGCTGATTTGTTTTGTCACTTTTATGATCAGCTTTCCGGAAACCAAGTACCGGTTTAGAAGTCTAAATCAAAATTCACAGGGTAAAGGTAAAAATCCGCACAGCTTTGCCGTTCCCACCCACAAACTTCGCCAAATATGAAAAGGAGTGAAGCCAGCGGGCTACAGTCCTGAAAATACGGCGTTTCCACCATGAGTTTTGGCACTGTTACCGGGTTTTTCCTGTATGCGTAGGTAGTAAGTAAGTACATAGGTATTAATAGGAGTTATTTATGTCAAAAAATCAACCAGCTTCACTCTTCATCGAAGTAACCGATGGAGAATCTGCTACTGTCAACGGTGGCAACATTACCAGCGGTGTTAGCGGTGCTAAAAGCAACAGCAAGACGGATAACAGCAGCCGCGAGGGTCTCACTATGCTGTTTTTCCTGCCGCAGCCTAGCCAGCTTTATCTGTACGATCCGAGCCGCGATCGCGGTTACAAAACCCTAGTGGTTTAGATAGCTGAGTCAAGTTGTGCGATAAAGTGAATTTTGAAAATTTATCCGTAGTATTCCGGATGTCGTACAGGACTACAAGAAGTATTACTCAGTATTTACACAAGAATCTAGAAATTAAATAATATTTCTAGTTTCCCTTCAATTTTATTAAGTTAAACGGAGTCAAATCATGAAAGAAGCAAAGGACAATTCACTGTTTGCTGAACTCACCCCTGAAGAATCAGCTAGCGTCAACGGCGGTTACTATTATGCCAATCGATACAATTGTCAGCGGCAGCGGCGCAGTTGGGTCGTGTACCGCCGGAATTGCGACGGTTCATACAGAAGAGTAGTCCGCTACGCCTACTACTAAATTTTAGTGCTAGTCAATTCAGATCTATAACTGTGGAATCGAGAAAGCACCCATAACTTTATGGGTGCTTTTTGCTGATTGGGTAGTTGGTGATGAGTAATCTTCTTTATGCTCTACCATTATTCATTTTGCAAAATGTTAAAGAACATCCCTTTGATCGGCAAAATGCCATTATTCGGACAAGTTAACAGGTTTAAGAAATATCAGGTTGTTCTCCAGCAGAGCGAAGAAGATTGCGGGGCGGCTTGTTTGGCTTCGATCGCGAAATTTTACGGACAAAATTTTACTATTAGCCGCTTGCGAGAATGTGCAGGCACCGGTCAAAAAGGGACGACTCTGCTGGGCTTGAAACAAGGTGCTGAGGCGATCGGCTTTAATGCTCGATCGGTGCGAGCCGCGGCTGCTATTTTAGACCAAATTGAGGAAGCGCCTTTACCGGCAATTATTCACTGGAGCGGTTATCACTGGGTTGTTTTGTACGGAAAGCAGGGCGACAAATATGCGATCGGCGATCCCGCTGTCGGTATACGCTATGTTTCCAAAGAAGAATTAGCAGCAGGTTGGACAGATTGGCTGTGCTTGCTAGTAGAACCCGATGCTGAGCGGTTTTTTGCGGCCGCAGAGGGCCAACCGCCCGCCAATTCCTTACAAAAATGGATGCGCCGGATTGGGATTTATCGCCCGATTTTAATGGAAGCATTTTTGCTGAATGTGGTGTTGGGTTTGCTGTCGATTTCTTCGCCTTTTCTCGTTCAACTGCTCACCGACGACATCCTGGTGCGGGGCGACAGACAACTCCTGGCGAGTGTGGCGATCGCAGTTATAGTTATGAACCTTTTTAGCAGCAGTTTAGGATTGGTAGAGTCGAACTTAATTGCTCAGTTTTCCCAGCGCTTAGAATTGGGATTGGTGATGGAATTTGCGCGCAAATTCCTGCGATTGCCTTTGAGCTTTTACGAAACCAGACGCAGTGGCGAAATCGTCAGTAGATTACAAGATATCCAAGAAATAAATAAATTAGTTTCTCAAGCCGCTATCAGCTTGCCTAGTCAATTTTTTATAGCTGTAGTTTCTTTTATTTTTATGTTATTTTACAGCAAAGAGCTGACTTTGGCAGCTACAGCTATAGCTCTCTTAATGACTGCCTCTACAGTGGTATTTCTGCCCGTATTGCAGCAAAAAACGCGCAGTTTATTTGTACTGGAAGCAGAAACTCAAGGCGTTTTAGTAGAAACTTTTAAAGGTGCGCTGACGGTCAAAACTACTACCAGCGGTCAGCAACTTTGGGAAGAATTTCAAACCCGCTTCGGTCGCTTAGCAAAGCTCACTTTCCGCACTACACAAATTGGCATTCTCAACAATATATTTTCAGGTTTTGTTGCCTCTGCTGGCAGCATTACTCTGCTGTGGCTTGGTAGCGGTTTGGTGATTGACAAGGTATTGAGTATAGGTCAGTTGCTAGCGTTTATTAGCATGAATCAAAATGTTACTACTTGGGTAAATTCGCTAGTAGGATTTACTGATGAGATGACTCGCGTGCAGACAGCTACTCAACGGCTGTCGGAAGTTATCGATGCTGAACCGGAAACTAAAGACGATACGAATAAACCTTTTGTAACTATTCAAGACCGCGACGGTATTGTTTGCAAGAGTGTTAATTTTCACTACCCCGGTAGACTTGACTTGCTGGAAAATTTTTCTGTCACATTTCCCGGCGGTCAAGCAATTGCTTTGATCGGCTATTCCGGCTGCGGAAAAAGTACGCTAGCTAAAGTAATTGCTGGTCTGTATCCGCTGCAATCTGGTAATATTAGAATTGGCGGTTACAACTTGCAGGATTTGTCTCTCGACAGTCTCAGACAGCAGGTAGTATTGGTTCCTCAAGAAGCGCATTTTTGGAGCCGTTCGATTCTCGAAAATTTTCGTTTGGGCAGTCCAGATATCAGCTTTGAACAGATTGTTAAAGTTTGCAAAATTGCGGGGGCGGATGAATTTATCAGCCAATTGCCTGATAAATATCAAACTGTTTTAGGCGAGTTTGGAGCGAATATTTCTGGCGGACAAAGACAAAGATTGGCGATCGCCCGCGCAATTCTCAACAACCCTCCCGTATTGATTTTAGACGAATCTACCGCAGGGCTTGACCCCGCAAGCGAAGCGGAAGTCTTAGAAAATTTGTTGATGTACCGGCACGGGAAAACGACGATTTTTATCAGTCACAGACCGCGAGTGATCGATCGCGCCGATTGGATTATCATGTTAGAACGCGGCCGATTGAAACTGCAAGGGTCTGCTGCAAAATTGCGATCGATTCCAGGAGACCATTTAGAGTTTTTGCATCCTTGAACGAGTTAATAAAACGACAGGTTGAAATCTGTCGCGACACAAACAACACCCGGCTGCGCGGTTCGACACCGAGTCAATCGATTTTAGATTAAAGATTAAAGATTAAAGAATTGAAGCATTGACCCCACGGATAAATTCGGGGGGCAAGTTTCATCGGAGACAAGTTTTTTATTTCTGGGTCCTGAGTCTGCTTTCGGAATGAATCCGGGGGCTTGTATCCTGGATGCTTTCGGTCAACACTCAACAGTCAACAGTCAACAATCATTTCGCTCGTACAACCGGAATTGAGATCACTCATGACTAATAACTTCTCTAAGGAATGAGAATTAAATAACTTCCACTCTTGAAAGTGGGATGGGCGTCCCGCCCGTCCAAAAAGGACGGGCGGGACGCCCATCCCACAATAACAATTAAAATTGTAAGTTATTTAATTCGCGATCCTAAGATTCTTGAGCCAAAGTACATCGATCACACAATCCGAAAAACTCCAAAGTGTGATAATAAATCTTGAAAGAATGAGATTGTTGTAGTTGGCTTTCTAAGTGGTGGACGGGGCATTCGTCGATCGTAATGGAGGTGCCACATTCCAGACAAGTTAAGTGATGTTGGTCTTGGTGGGCGGCACCGTAGAGAGATTCTCCACTAGCAAGCGTTCTGACCTGAACGAACCCCTCTCGCTTTAAACCGTCGAGGGAGCGGTAAACTGTTGCTAGGCCCATGCTGTGGTCGCTGTTACGCAGTTCTAAGTAAATATCTTGCGCTGAGAGCGATCGATTCAAGTGCTTGAGCAAGTGTAAAATACGCTCCTGACTGCGGGTGCGGTTGGTTCTCATAATTTTTTTGTGTAATCTGCTAGAGTCAAATCAGTCCCTGTTTCTAGGCTATCTTACTTGGGCGAACCAAATGGCGATCGGCGCGCAGCTCGGTTGTAGAATACAATGGGGCTAACTTTCACATCACCTACCGCAACATTCCCGTGACTCAGAAATATCTTGCCCAAATCTATGTTACCCTCCGCCCTTCGGTTTTAGATCCCGCCGGCACTGCCGTACAGTCTGGTTTGCAACACATGGGATACGACAATGTTGAGCGTGTGCGAATCGGGAAGTACGTTGAATTGACGCTGACTGCTGCTGGTGAGTCGGAGGCCCGCGAACAACTCGATCGCGTTTGCGACCAACTTTTGGCTAATCCAGTGATTGAAAATTATCGCTTTGATTTGACTGAAATTCCTGTTGCTGTGGAGACAGCGGCGGCATAAATGCGATCGCCCGTAGGGTGTTTTTAAAGCCGGAGATCCCCCCTAACCCCCCTTAATAAGGGGGGGACAAGAGGGTTTTGAAAGTCTTTGTTAAAAAGCGGGGACAAGAGCATTCAAAGTCTTCGTTAAAAACACAAGAACTACAACGACTCAAAGTCCCCCTTCTTAAGGGGGATTTAGGGGGATCGAGACTTCGATACAAGGGAGAAAAACATAAGATTTTAGTCTTATGTTGACACCTCTTCCTGACATCCGTTACATCCGTTACATCCGTTACATAATCCGTTGCCGAACTTCCTTCTTCCTTCTTCCTTCAGCTTATGAAATTTGGAGTTATTGTTTTTCCGGGTTCAAATTGCGATCGCGATGTGGTATGGGTGACTCAAGGGTTACTCCACCAACCAACTCGCATGATTTGGCACGAAGATACCGATATTTCGGATATTGATATCATTGTAATTCCCGGTGGTTTCAGTTATGGAGATTATTTGCGGTGCGGCGCGATCGCCCGTTTTTCTCCGGCGATGCGGGCTACTGCGGAACACGCTAAACAAGGAAAGCTTGTATTAGGCATCTGCAACGGTTTTCAGGTGTTGACTGAAGCTGGTTTGTTGCCAGGTGCTCTGGTGCGGAATGCGGGATTAAATTTTATTTGCGATCGCGCTTCTTTGAAAGTCGAACGCGGTAATACTCGTTGGACTGCGGCTTATACTTCCGGTGAAATCATCGATTTGCCGATCGCCCATGGTGAAGGCAACTATTATGCTGATGCGGATACATTAGCAGAGTTAGAAGACCACGAACAAGTGCTGTTTCGCTACTGCACAGAGGCGGGCAAAATTAGCGATGCTGGGAATCCCAACGGTTCGTTAAATAATATTGCCGGTATTTGCAATCGGGCGGGCAATGTGTTAGGAATGATGCCGCATCCTGAACGGGCATCCGATCCGATCTTGGGCGAAACTGATGGGATAAAATTATTTCAAGGGTTGTTAATGGCAAGTGTTGCTGCTGTTTTGTAGTCGATATTTGTCGATATTTGGGGTGTCTATAATTTTATGAACAGGCAAGATGCCTGTTCCACAGTAGATTAAATTTGTTGTGGGGTGGGCATCTTGCCCGCCCAAAATCAACAGGCAAGATGCCTGTTCCACAACAGATTAAATTCATCTACAAATAGACATCTCCAATAATTACTGTGGAACAGCCATCCTGCCTGTTCTTGACAAGCTTTAACTGGTTCCCAGGCTCAGCCTGGGAACCTATATCCAGAGGCTCTGCCTCGCTTTAAAGCGACGCACCTACCCAATTAAAAATGCTAAAATGATTTGAAAGTCAATACATCGGAGAACAGTCCTATGCCTTCACCTTTTCCTGGAATGGACCCCTACTTAGAACACCCCGATTTCTGGCAGGAAACTCACAATCGATTGATTATCGCGATCGCGGATACCATCATGCCTCAAATTCGCCCTAAATATGAGGTGGCAATTGACAAACGCATCTATGAAATTACCGATCTAAATGAAAGTAACGACGAGTCTCTTTTAGTAGGTATCCCCGATGTCGCGATTAAGCGTCAATCTAATAACCCGAATATTCCTACAGGTTCAGTTGCCACTGTAAGTATAACACTTCCGACTACCGTTAAAGTGCCTGCTCCTGAAAAAATTAAACAGACTTACTTGGAAGTGCGAGAAATGGCAACGAAACAAGTTGTCACTGCAATTGAGATTCTTTCTCCAGTGAACAAACGTAGTGGAGAAGGAAGAATTACTTATCTCAAAAAACGCCAGAGTATTTTAGGTAGCTTAACCAATTTAGTGGAAATCGATTTACTACGAAAATGGGAATCTATGCCCATTCTTGATAATTCTATTCAAAGCGATTATCGGATTTTAGTCAGTCCCAGTAATCGCCGTCCGTTTGCCGAACTTTATGCTTTTAATCTCCGCGATTCTCTACCTATATTTCCGCTTCCCTTGCGTGAGGAAGATGTAGAACCTATTGTTAATTTACCAGAAATATTTGCAGGTATTTACGATCGCGCTGGCTATGATTATCGGATCGACTATAATCGAGAACCCGTAACGTCTTTATCGGAAGAAGATGGGGTTTGGGCAACCCAAATTTTGCCAGAAAAAGAACTTCGAGATAATTAATTATATTTTACTTTATATTCTAGGGTGCGTCGCGATCGACAATCTCTAAATTAACTTGAAATTTTCGCAGCGACGGACTAAACGGCAGCCGACAAGATATAATTACTACCAACTTTTAAAAAGAGGAATATTTATTTTATGCCACTAATGGACTTAGCTAATTTTAAAACTAGGGTAATTGGATGCAGTGCGGTGATGGCTATTGGACAAGTTATTTCAAATGCGATCGCCAATCCGGCAACTCAAGCAGCAGCGGGTATGATCGGCGGCCCGATCGCACTTGGGGGAGTTTCTATTTTAGCAGCGATTGCTGGTAGTCTCGCTGAGACTATGGCCGCTGATGAACTGGCAAATCGGATGACGGAAGGGTTGAGCAAAAATCCGAGGATTCTCGATAATCACGATTTGATTAAGGCGGCGGGTGAGGCGATCGGCTATATTTTGAGAGAGGTTGCGAAGTCCGATCGCCTAATTGCGATCGCCGAAACCAAAAATTTGCCTTATCCAGAAACAGCACTCAGTCAATTAGCCGAGAAAACTCCTGAATACTGGCTGGATATTAACACGAATACAGCCGATTTGTCAAGGGGTTTAAATATTTCCGAAGACCAGTTAACCAAGATTTTTTCTGCGGATGCGGAGGAGTTCGATCGAGTTACGGGATTTACAACGGCAGATTGGGCAACTTTCCTCAACGAATTCGCGGCCAGCGAGGGCAAATCCTTCGATGCGGAAATTGTGGAATTTGTGGCGGACAAGCTGTACGCAACTTTCCCGAAAGCGTACCGCGAAGTGCTGAAACTGGATGCGGCGAAGGGAGGAGAAAAGTTTGCCGCGATGCTGTTGAATCTGCACCAACTTGCTTTGGCACAACTCAAAGAGTTGGGGCTGCGAAATGGGGAAATTCTGGACAAATTGGAGGCGGTGGCAACTGGGCAGCAGATTTGTCAAGTGATGGGGAAATTGGAATCCATAGAAATTGGCATCCGATCCGATTTGGCGCAAGTTCAGAATTTGCTGGAACGATTTGTTGATACTTCCGCGCCCCGATTGCCGCTTCCCTACGAGTGCGAAACGATTATTGCCGACCGGACTCAAGACTTTACCGGTCGCCGATTTGTATTTGAAGCAATTGCCGAATTCTTGCAGAAAAATCCCAAAGGATATTTTGTTTTAGAAGCAGATCCGGGTGTCGGGAAAAGTTCAATCATGGCAAAGTTAGTGCTGCTGATGAAGCGGCGCTGTGTAGTCCATTTTAACTCGCAATCTCAAGGCACGGTTAAGGCAAAGCAATTTCTGGAAAATGCCTGCACTCAGTTAATTCAAGCCTTTAAACTGGATTACCCAAAATTGCCCGAAAATGCAACTACAGATGGCAATTTTTTCAGTCGATTGTTGGGGGAAATCAGTGCTAAATTGGGCGGGAAAAAGTTAGTTTGTGTTGTGGATGCGCTCGATGAAGTCGATCGGAGCGATCATGGGCGGGGCAGCAATGTCCTCTATTTGCCAGATGCTTTGCCGGATAATGTTTATTTTATTGTCTCGAAGCGACCGGAATCTCTGCCTTTGCCAAATCATCAGGTTTTTGATTTGATGCAGTACAGTGCAGAAAGTTTGGCGGATGTCAAGCTTTATATTGACAAACGCACCAGCAACAGCGCGTCAATTCAGAGTTGGATTAACCGGCAAAATTTGCAGCGAGATCAGTTTGTGGCGGCGGTGGCGGAAAAAAGCCAGAATAATTTTATGTACCTCCGCTATGTGCTCAATGATATCGATAGCGGCAAGTACAGCGATGTGACTTTGGAAGATTTGCCGAGGGAGTTGGAAGGATATTATGAGAAGCATTGGGCGCGGATGGAAATGGCGGTTAAAGATAAAGAATTGCGCCGCCGCAAGTTGAAGGTGATTTATTTGTTGACAAAAACTCGTAAGCCTGTTTCCTGCGATATTTTGGCGGATTTTGCTGAGGAAGATGCTTTAGATTTGCAGGAAGTTCTGGATGATTGGGAACAGTTTCTGCGCCGTAGCAGCGACACTCCCCCAGATTACAGTATCTATCACGCGAGTTTCCAAAGATTTCTGCATCGTAAGGATGTAGTGCAGAAAGCTGGGGTTTCGCTGCGGGATATCGAAACGGCGATTTCTGATAATTTGTGGGAGGATTTGTACGGCGATGGGTAAGTTTAAAGAACGGTTGGGGAAAATGTCGCCGCAAAAGCGGCTTTATGCTTTGGAAACTCTGCCGGGGCATTTGGCGGAGAGTGTTCAAGGGGAACGGCTGCATCAGTTGTTGACGGATTTTGATTTTATTGAGGCGAAGTTGGATGCGATCGGGGTACAAGCGTTAATTGAGGATTACGATTTGGCGAGGGTTTCTGATGTTTTGTTGTCGGAGGGGCAAGGGAAAATGCTGAAGTTGATTCAAGGGGGAATTCGGAAGTCGGCGCACGTTTTGGATAGCGATAAAACGCAATTGGTTGAGCATTTGTGGGGAAGGTTGCTGGATTTTGAAGTGCCCCAGATTCAAGGGATCTTGGAACAGGCGCGGCAATCGAAAGATAGTGTATGGCTGCGGCCTTTGAGGGGTAATTTAGAACGGGCAAATGAAGGAGCGCTGCGGACACTTGCCGGTCATAGTGACTCGGTAAGAGCAGTGGCGATCGCACCAGACGGAAAAACAGCGATTTCCGCTTCAAGGGATCAAACGCTGAAAATCTGGGACACCGAGAGTGGCAGGGAACTGAGAACCCTCACCGGTCATACTGACTTTGTAAATGCAGTGGCGATCGCACCAGACGGCAGAACCGCGATTTCCGCTTCAGATGATCGAACCCTGAAAATCTGGGACACCGAGAGTGGTACTGAACTGCGAACCCTCACCATTCATCCTTCCTTGCTAAATCTAATGTACATAAATGCAGTGGCGATCGCACCCGATGGCAAAACCGCGATTTCCGCTTTATCGGATAACACCCTGAAAATCTGGGACACCGAGAGTGGTACCGAACTGCGAACCCTCACCGGTCATACTAGCCAGGTACTAGCAGTGGCGATCGCACCCGACGGCAAAACCGCGATTTCCGCTTCATGGGATAACACCCTGAAAATCTGGGACACCGAGAGTGGTACCGAACTGCCAAATCTCACCGGTCATACTAGCGGGGTAAATGCAGTGGCGATCGCACCCGACGGCAAAACCGCGATTTCCGGTTCATGGGATAACACCCTGAAAATCTGGGACACTGAGAGTGGTACCGAACTGCGAACCCTCACCGGTCATACTGAGTCGGTAAATGCAGTGGCGATCGCACCCGATGGCAAAACCGCGATTTCCGCTTCCGCTGCTGACGATAACACCATGAAAATCTGGGACACTGAGAGTGGTACCGAACTGCGAACTCTCACCGGTCATACTGAGTCGGTAAATGCAGTGGCGATCGCACCAGACGGTAAAACCGCGATTTCCGCTTCAGATGATCGAACCCTGAAAATCTGGGACACCGAGAGTGGTACCGAACTGCCAAATCTCACCGGTCATACTGAGTCGGTAAATGCAGTGGCGATCGCACCCGATGGCAAAACCGCGATTTCCGCTTCATCGGATAACACCCTGAAAATCTGGGACACCGAGAGTGGTACCGAACTGCGAACCCTCACCGGTCATACTGAGTCGGTAAATGTAGTGGCGATCGCACCCGATGGCAAAACCGCGATTTCTGGTTCATCGGATAACACCCTGAAAATCTGGGACACCGATAGTGGTACCGAACTGCGAACCCTCACCGGTCATACTTACGGGGTACTAGAAGTGCCGATCGCAGCACTAGCAGTGGCGATCGCACCCGACGGCAAGACAGCGATTTCCACTTCAAGGGATGAAACCCTGAAAATCTGGGACACCAAGACAGGGACTGAACTTAGAACCCTCACCGGTCATACTGAGTCGGTAAATGCAGTGGCGATCGCACCCGACGGCAAAACAGCGATTTCTGCTTCACACGATAGAACCCTGAAAATCTGGGACATCGAGACAGGCTCGGAACTCAAAACTCTCACGGGTCACAGTAACTCGGTATATAAAGTGGCGATCGCACCAGACGGAAAAACCGCGATTTCCGCTTCAGACGATAAAACCCTGAAAATCTGGGACACCGAGACAGGCACCGAACTATTAACCCTCACAGGTCATATTAACTCGGTAAATGCAGTGGCGATCGCACCTGACGGCAAAACCACGATTTCCACTTCGGATTACGCCCTGAAAATTCGGGATTTGCTTAGCGGTAAAGAGGTTGCTAGTTTCAGCGGAGAGTATAGGTTTGTTTGCTGTGCAATCGCCCCTGATGGAGTGACAGTTGTAGCGGGCGATGATTCGGGCCGGGTGCATTTCCTGCGATTGGAGGGAGTTAGCGGCGGGGGATAATCCAAGAAACCGGGTTTTTGCCCGAATCTGTGGGTTGTACCGAAGTATTTCGGAAAAAACCCGGTTTCTGGGGCCTCGCGATCGGGTTTTTTGTGGATGGGCGATCGGGTTTTTTGTTGATTGGGGCGATCGAATTTTTGTGTGGATCGGGCGATCGAATTTGAGAGAAATGTGCGATCGGGCAATAAGTTGTTAACCAATAAGTGATTAATGGGAACCCGATTAGTGCGATCGTTACTTGTTTCTCGGATTCTATCAGATTCAAAAAGATTGTGAGTAAAATAAACGGGGTTTGCGTCAGTTATTTTTGTAAGTGAGTCTAGTAAAATGTTGGTAACATATTTTTTGGAATAGGCAATCGTGTAATAATTCGGCTGCCTATCTTTTTTTACCACAACACTGATCAATCCTTACCCCCTCTGGATTTGGGGCGGGTTGTTCCCCCCCCAGTCCACTAACAATCCTATTTTTTAATAGTCGCTTGCAAATAAAGCAGCGGGTCTTCAGCAACCCAACCCAAACCCGAATTGTACCGAACTTCAAAATGCAAATGAGATGGCGGAATGTCCCGTTTTCCCGTCGTCCCCACAGTACCCAAAAGTTCTCCCGACTGCACTTTTTGACCGACTTTTACCGCAATATCTTTCAAATGAGCGTAGCGCGTTTGCTTCCCCGCTTCATGGTTCACCACCACTAAATTCCCGTAATCCCCCTGCGGCCCGGCAAAGGCGACAGTCCCCTCGCCCGCGGCCAAAACCTGCGTACCCTCCGACGCCAAAAAATCTACGCCGCTGTGGAAAAAAAATTCGCGCCGCCCCGGATGCAATTGCCGCCCGTAACGCAAAGCTTCCACTGCTGGCGCGGGCAGCGGAAATCCTTGCACCGATGGCGTTGCATCGGGATTGATAGAAGGCCCGATCGACCTATTCACCGCTGGCACAAACACCGTTTTCCCCAAAGGCCTGCACCCATTCGCCTCAAATAGCAAATCTGCGCGCACTTTGTAAGCTTCTGCCAGTTTTTGCCAATTCCAGCCCGCAGGCACTTCTACCTCCCTGCCACTGTACGGAGGAATGACGATCGCACTTCCAGCAGATACTCCACCGCCCCGCAACATCGGATTTATCCCGATCAGTGCCGCAGGAATCACACTGTACTGCCGCGCGATGCTTTCTATTGTTTCGCCCTGGGCCACAGTGTGGCGGCGCAACCGAGACATAGCCGGACTCGGGCAATCGCGGGCGGGGTCGGGGTTTTCTACAGGTGTACCTAAAGGAAGATTTGCAGGTGGGATTTCGGTATTTGCCGCCGTTTTCCCAACGGGTGCGATCGACCAAATTAATGCAAAAATCAGCGGAAATAAGCGTTTCAAAGTCATTATGTACATAAAAAAGTATTCATTTCGGACAGTTGACAATTTTAAAATCCTGTGAAACTGCATATTTGAAAGCTCTAGCCACCCCCCAGACTGTAAATCCCAGGCTAAGCCAAGTTAGGATGAGAATTATTAGTTTGATTCGCTCTTGGCAAATCCGGCAAAATTGCCTGTGATGCCGATGGGCGCCTGCCTGTTAACAGCTATGTTCTTGAGGAAGCGGTACGCCCCGCCCCGCTTCCTTCCCGTCGCCAAGACAAAAAAGCTTGATTCGGAACCTGTCTGCGGGGATGAGGTATTTAGCGGGAGTTATTAAATGAGTTTATCTTTTAAGCAAGCGACCCTTTATGTGACTCTGCTGTCAATCGGCGGAGGTATGGGATGGTTGGGAAATCGCTATCTGCAAGGCTCAAACAATCTGGAAACCGGATTGGTTTTGCCAGTAGTACGCCAGCAAATCCCCCCCTATGCGTCTCCTCCAGTTCTGGAAAATCGGGCAGTCGATCGCAGCAATCCCAATTTTATTGCTGAAGCAGCGGAAAAAGTCGGCCCGGCTGTAGTGCGGATTGACGCATCAACCAAGGTGGCGAATCAAGTGCCCGAAGCTTTCAAAAATCCTTTGTTTCGTCGGTTTTTTGGGGAGAATTTGCCACAGCCGGAAGAACGACTCAAGAGAGGTACGGGTTCCGGGTTTATTCTCACTTCGGACGGCCGCATCGTTACTAATGCTCACGTTGTCTCCGGGACTGATACTGTCAAGGTGACTCTCAAAGACGGCCGCGAGTTTGAGGGTAAGGTGCAGGGAGTCGATCCGCTGACGGATGTCGCTGTGGTTAAGATTAATGCTAAGGAACTGCCGCAGGTGGCTTTGGGTCGATCGGACAATATTGTACCGGGACAGTGGGCGATCGCGATCGGCAATCCTTTAGGTCTCGACAATACCGTGACTGTGGGCATTATCAGCGCTACTGGTCGATCAAGTTCCCAAGTCGGCATCCCCGACAAGCGAGTCCGCTTCATCCAAACCGATGCTGCCATCAACCCCGGCAATTCAGGCGGCCCCCTACTCAACGACCAAGGCGAAGTAATTGGCATCAATACCGCTATCCGCGCGGACGCTCAAGGCTTGGGATTTGCAATTCCGATCGAAACCGCCAAACGAGTTTCCGATCAGCTATTCGCCAAAGGTAGAGCCGAACATCCCTATCTCGGCATTCAAATGGTCAGCTTGAGTGCCGCCACCAAGGCAGAACTCAACAAACAGCTCGATAATAATAATAAAATTACCCTCGATCAAGGCGTAGCCGTGGCGCGAGTCGTGGAAAATTCCCCCGCTCAAAAAGCCGACTTGCGCCCCGGAGATGTCATTCAAAAAGTTGACGGAATTGCGGTTAACACTCCCGGTGACGTGCAAGAACGGGTGGAAAACACGGTTGTGGGCAAAGAACTAGAAGTGGAAATTAACCGTTTGGGTCAAGTTCAGAAAATTAAAGTACGTCCGGGTGCTTTTCCCCTATCGGGTAGCTCCGCCGGTGGGTAATACCATTTTCAATTTTCGATTTTCGATTAAAGAATTAAGAATGACTTACTGCATAAGGATTTGGAGCTTATCTACAGTTGCATTCTTTTTTGAAATTGGTATTAGTTGCAGGGGTGGAGGATGGAAGATGAATCTGATGCTTTATAGTCCTGGAAGCAGTAACCGGGTTTTTTCACCAAAAGCCTCGGTGTAGCGCGAGGGATAGCCGGTTAACAGCCCGGTTTCTTAATTCCCTGTGCCTCCATGATTCAGGATTATGGATTTTTCTGAACAACTTTCATCTTTCTTGCTTCCCCAACCCGTTGATCTTTTTACTTGTCTTTGGGTGAGTTTGGTTTAATCGAGCTGGTGCTTGCTAAATTTTCTTCGAGGTGCATCCTTTGCTCCATTTGCCTCAAAAAATAGCCTGTCATCATCGCTGAAGCTAGCAAACCTGCTAAGTTTTCGCGATCGGTGGTAATTTCGACGTTAAAATTTTCTGAAGGCAAAACGCCGACAAGTCCTTGAACGTTATGAGAGATTATTTCTCTGATGTCGGGGCTGACGGACTTGGCGACGTGGGCTAGAACCTCCGGGGATTGGTGTTGGAGGTACTTCAGCAGTGGATTGACTGCGGTTTGTTGGGCATTGGATGTGTCAAAGTCAGGGTGAAAAACCATTTGGCGATTCTTAATTTCTGGCTGGTTACATTCTACTTCAAACTACTCGTCATTGCTTGGGTACAAATTTGCCTGAAAGTCAAGTTGCAATTGTTTTGGCAGTTGATCTACTTGAAAGTACCGATGAAATTTCTCGGTAACTTGTAACCAATACGACCGCCCCTCAGTCGGTCGCCGTTTGCGGACGAAACCCATTTCTACCAACTCCTGCACTTGTTGGTAAGCTCCTGAACCTCGCAAGTTAACTAAATCTGGCTGAGCGATGCCGCCTTTGAGGGCGATCGCAGCCAGCGTCCGCAAAGCTCCCACACCTAATTCTGGAGGTATTAAAGTTTGCATTAAACTGGCAAACTCTTCTCTGAGTTGCAGGCTGTATCCTGTGGGGGTTTCGACGACTTCTAATGCACTGTCGCGGTGGGACGAGTCAGACATGAGTTCGATGATGGCGTCTTCGGCTTCGGCTCGATCGCACTTGGCAATCTCGGCAATTTCTGCGATCGACACTGGCTGACCTTTTAGGTAAAGTATGGCTTCTATTGTTGTGGCTAAGCGAGTCATTTGGGAATTGGTAATTAGGAATGGGGACGTGGAAAGAAGGAGGAAGAAGCAAGGAAGAAGAAAGACTCAGGAAAACAACAGTTATCCGTATTTCCGTAACTTCCGTCTAGTGAATAATGAGAGTTAGGAATAAACATTCTCCTTACACAAATTATTAATAGTGTAGGTTAGGTTGAGAAACAAAACCAAAACTTTCAATTTTCTTTTTTTATATCAGTCCGAGACGCAGAAATATATAACGTTTCTGGCTCTCCTGAGCTTATGGTGCTCAACCAATACACCTGACGGGGTGACACCCCCGTCATAACCCCCTAGCTGACGGGGTTATTACTAATTCAGGGTAAAAAAAGATGGGTCAGTATTGTTAAGAAGCCCCATCAGTTAAAATGTTACCTCAATCATACCAAATTTGTTTCCAACGGCAGCTCAAAAACGCCTAATACTTGACTCGGACTATTGTAGTTTTTCTGCTCCCAACCCATAAATAGGTGAGTATTGAGTTATTGGCAAAATTGATGCCATACCCAATCATGTTTGAGAGCCGACGACATTCTCTTCAACGATTTCTCAAGCTACCTATCTTCAAGATAGAAAAGCTTTGGTTTGCTCTGCTTAAATATACCCATCTTCTGTCAATACGCGGCAGAATAAAATAAGAATTCACTCTCATTGATCAAGTAAGGAAAGGATTTGGGTAAAAATTTATTAACGCTCTTAATCGAGCCTAGCCTGTAGATAATTGTGGAATCGGAAAAACTTTTAGCCACTGTTGTATCCAGTTATATCAGGTTCGGATAATTACTTATAATATTTAAGTTCGACGACTGACCCTCACAAACCAGCGAGTGAGGCAAAATCTCATTGGTAATCAGTTAAGCCTGTATGGCTATTGTCAACAGGATTCCAGAAGAGGTCTCTTGCGAAAAATTGGTCAGAGCCTCGCTGGGGAAAATCCAGATTATTTGCTCTCATTCTATCACGACCTACTCGAAAAATACCTAAGCCCAACACAATTACTTACTCTTCAGATGTTCGCGCGTGTTGTTGCAGACTCAAAAAGAAGTCAGAATAGAACCATTAGCTGTTAAAGAGCAATTGCCGATCTTACAAAGTAGTCGCCGCCGTCACATACAAAGATTTTTACAGGTTCCAGGACTTAGCATACTTGTGCTGTGGTTTCCAATTGTCTGCATAGGTAATAGCCCGTCACCTAAAAGTCGGGTGTCAATTAGTAATTGCATTGGGATAGAACTCAATGCAAAGATTATAATGTCTTAATGGTAAGTGCCATAGTTCAAAAAAGGGTATTTCCTGTATTCTGGACGCTGTGAGATAAACATGGGGCTTCTAATACAAGTCGAAGAGAAACAAGTGTTATGTCCAGTTATTCGCTTGTTAAAAAGATATAAATTAGTAATTGTTGGCGCTCGGTAATTTCAGTAACTGCTAACCGCAACAGGGTTGCGGTTAGCAGTTACGACTTTGGTCGCGTACAAATGAGCCTCTTGCTAATCGAACATTTGAAAATCTTGATGACTTAGAAAAGGTTTTATTTGCTCGCTACCAACAATTACTCCAACAACAAGATTTAATTCGGGGTTTCACAAACTTTCACTGGTGGCCTCAAGTTCCCGTTGCTGCTTAATTATGGGTAAGTACCCGGATATGATATAAGATTGAGCCTCCAATTTATAATTTTAGTTACTGGGCTGAAAGATATTGTCTGGTCCGCACCTGGGCAATCTCACTCAGTTGGTGGTGGGAACGAGTCAGAGGAGCCTGTGTTTCCCAGTTGCGATCGCCCTCGTCGAGCTCACGTTAACTATGAGTAAAAGCGTTTATCGCAAAAAAAAATAGGCTAGCTATATTTCACAGCGCCTATCTCAATCAAAATTTTAATGGTTCCCCGCAACGCCGTCTTACCTCAGCTTTTGACCTGGTATTTTACCAGGTGGGTACCGTTGGCTCGGACTTAAAGTTTCTGGGTACAAGCCCAGTTTACTGCTGTCCAAACATCTTGATTCCCGAGAGTTAAGAGTTATAGATCAAAAAAACATTATTGGCAGTCACCAACGTCGCAGTAGAACCTTTATTTAATATATACCAACTAACCCGATTTTGGCAAGCTTCGAGCAATTTAACTTGCATACCAGATAGATTCAACGGTTTGAGCCAGATCCTCTGCTGACGATCGCCCCTGAGCCACCAAGTCCGCGTCGATCACAACTGTAACGTGACCGAGTTTGCGACCGGGACGCGATACTTTCTTACCATACCAATGGACAAAAGCACCACTAATTTGTGCCAGTTGTTTTCTTTTTGCTAAATAATCGGACTCAGCAGACTCGTAACCTAGCAAATTTACCATGACAGCGCCTGCACATTTTAAATCGGAATTCCCTAAAGGCAGTTGACAAACTGCGCGCAAATGCTGTTCAAATTGTGAAGTTTCGCAAGCATCGATCGTAAAATGTCCAGAATTGTGGGTGCGGGGTGCAATTTCATTGACTAACAGCTTATTGTCGGCGGTTAAAAATAATTCAATGCCGAATATGCCGACAGCTTGCAAACTGTTGAGGAGAGTGCGGGCGATCGCACAAGCTTCATTTTTCACCTCTAAACTAATATCAGCGGGCGCAATCACCACATGACAAACCTGATTTTGCTGCTGAGTTTCTACGATCGGATAAATCGCAATTTCGCCAGTTGCCGATCGAGCCGCAATCACAGCCAATTCGCGATCAAACGGCACAAACTCTTCCACTAGCAAAGACTGACCTTGGAGTGTAGCACGAATTGACTCAAAACTCCCCCGATCCTTAACAATAAAAGTACCTTGGCCGTCATAACCGTGGCGGCGAACTTTGACGACAAAGGGAAAGTCGATCGATCCAGCACCCGAATCTCCTGTAATCTGCAGGCTGTCAGAAACAGAAATTGCCCGAAAGTCGATCGCCACCGCCTTAAACAATTCTGGGGGCAAATCCGCACTGCCATCCCATTCCCAAAACCTCGGAGTTGGCAAACCCAAACCTTGTAAATAACAGCGCTGAACGTACTTATCCAACAAAGGAGAAAGCGACGACAAACTCGGCTGAAATAACACACCTTGCTCTTCTAGCGACCGCAAACCATCCAAATCCACAAACTCATTTTCAAAAGTAATAACATCGCAGCCAGCAGCCAATTGAGCCGTAGCCAAAACATCATCAACAGCAGCCAAAACAGCATCAGCAGCAACAGAAACTGCCGGGTCAGTAGCATGGGGAGTTTGTACTACCAATTCAATACCGAGCGCCCTAGCAGCATCCCCCATCATCCAAGCTAGCTGGCCGCCGCCGACAACGCCCACCCGCTTAAATTTTGCAGACGAACTCGCAGCGGTTTGATTTGATTTCATGTGAGTAAAATTCTCAGAGTCAACCTGCCTATCTTATCGCTATTTGTCCCCGGATCAATTATAGTAATTGCAGAGTTAAAAGCCAGAAAAGAGTTTTAATTGCCTGATTAATATCGAGGCAGAACCCAGAAAAATTGGGCGGCTAAAGTCTTTAATTATTGCACGCTCCCAGCCATTGATAAACAGCGGTAGAAGCCCACTCCTCCAGAAAAGTGCCACATCTAGCAATTCCCTAGCGCCAAGCATGGCATAATTGACAGCACTGCAAAAAGCAGATAGACAGATGCCAACACTGAAAATCAGACATTCAGGGAACACAATTTATAGGTGAGGATACTGTGAAAGTTTTAGTTGTGGGAAACGGAGGTCGCGAACACGCGATCGCAAAAAAACTGCTAGAATCTACGCGGATTAAACAAGTATTCTGCGTACCGGGCAACGGCGGCACAGCTACCACCCCAGGCTGTCAAAATCTGTCGCTCAACATCGACGACTTCCAAGGCATCGAACGCTTTGTGATGGTCAACAACATCGGATTAGTCATCGTCGGCCCAGAATTGCCCCTATCGCTAGGCATCGCCGACTATTTCCAACAGCGAAAAATGATGATTTTCGGCCCCACCAAAGCCGGCGCCCAAATTGAATCCAGCAAATCCTGGGCCAAAGAATTGATGCTCGAAGCAGGCATCCCCACACCCAAAGCTGCCGTATTTACAGACGCAGAAGCAGCAAAAGCATACGTTCTGGAACAAGGAACCCCAATAGTCATCAAAGCAGACGGACTCGCATCAGGCAAAGGAGTCACCGTTGCCACCACCGTCAAAATGGCTCACAGCGCCATCAACACCATTTTCCGAGGCGAATTCGGCACCGACAACATCCGAGTCGTCGTCGAAGAATTTTTAACAGGTCAAGAAGTCTCGATTCTCGCCCTCACCGACGGCATCACAGTGGAACCGCTGCTGCCGGCCCAAGACCACAAAGCTATCGGCGAAGGCGACCAGGGAGCCAACACCGGCGGTATGGGAGCCTACGCCCCAGCGCCCATTGTCACCCCGGAACTCATGGAAAGGATTCAAGAAGAAATTCTCGAACCCACCCTGGCAGCACTGCAAAAACGCAAAATCGACTATCGTGGTGTACTCTACGCCGGTTTAATGATTACCCCCGACGGAGAACCGAAAGTCTTAGAATTCAACTGCCGTTTCGGAGATCCCGAAACTCAAGCGGTTTTGTCACTGCTGGAAACTCCTTTAGAAGATTTGGTGCTGGCCTGCTGTCAGCAGCGTCTCGGTGAATATTCTATTCGCTGGAAGTCGGGGGCCTCTGTTTGCGTAGTTTTGGCTTCTGGGGGCTATCCTGGAAGTTATCAAAAAGGCAAAGTTATTACAGGTATCGAGGAAGCTGAAGCCAAGGGAGCAGAAGTGTTTCACGCCGGCACCCAGTTGAAGCAGCAGCAGTTGGTGAGCGACGGCGGCCGGGTTTTGGGCGTCACTGCGACGGGAGAAACTTTGGAACAAGCTATTTCCAAAGCTTATGCAGCAGTTGATTGCATCCAATTTGAAGGCGTCTACTGCCGCCGGGACATCGGCCGCCGAGCTCTGGGCGATAAAAATTAGGAATTGCGACATCGGCCGCCATCCGAAAGCCAAGCAATCTCAATGTAGAAGTGTAACAATGAAGTTTGGTATCTATGCGGTGGCGGTAGCGGACAAGTCGCAGCAGAAAATTCGATCGGAGCCAACTGAATTGATCTTGCTATTAATATTGAACTGGTGAACTGGTGAAATGCTGGCCATACTAAACAAAATCGGAGAAATTATTGCCCGCTGGTGGTCGGATTTTACCCTCCAGACCCGTCTGATGGCGGCTGCTACCCTCGTAGTGTCGTTAATTATGAGCGGCCTGACATTCTGGGCGGTGAATACTATCCAGCAAGACGCCCGACTTAACGATACTCGTTACGGCCGAGACCTGGGCCTGCTGTTGGCGGCCAATGTGGCGCCGCTGATTGCCAAAAACGATCGCTCCGAAGTCGCCCGCTTTTCCCGCCAATTTTACAGCAGCACCTCCAGCGTCCGCTATATGCTTTACGCCGACGAAGCCGGGGATATTTTCCTGGGGATACCCTTTTCGGAATCCGAGGTGGAGACTTCCCTGACGCTGCGCCGCCAGATAAAACTTCCCGATAATTTTCTCGCCGATATTGAGGCGAGAAATTTAACTTCTTTGCCTTTGGTACGGCAGCATTTGACACCAGATGGAGAAGTTACCGATGTATTTGTGCCGTTAATTCATGAAGACAAATATTTGGGAGTTTTGGCGATCGGCATTAACCCCAATCCCGCAGCAGTTATCTCTTCAAACCTGACTAGGGATGTCACTTTAGCAGTATTTGTCACTATTTGGGTGATGGTAATTTTGGGAGCTGTATTTAATGCCCTGACAATTACTCAGCCGATAAAACAATTAGTCTTCGGGGTCAAAAACATTGCCAGCGGGAATTTTAAGCAGCGAGTTGACCTCCCTTTGGGTGGAGAATTGGGCGAGTTGATTGGCAGTTTTAACGAGATGGCCCAGAAACTCGAAAGTTATGAAGAACAAAATATTGAAGAGCTGACAGCGGAAAAAGCTAAGTTAGAAACTTTGGTTTCAACGATTGCTGATGGGGCGCTGTTGCTGGACGCAAATTTGCAGGTGATTTTAGTTAATCCGACAGGGATGCGGATTTTTGGATGGGAAGGCAAAAATGCGCTCGGAGTAAATGTTCTGAACATTTTGCCTTCGGAAGTGCAGCAGGACTTGGCGAGACCTTTGCAGGAAATAGCTGCGGGCGATCGCGAAGGCGGCGAATTTCGCATCTCTCTGAGCGAACCAGTTAACCGTACAATTCGGATTGTTTTAACTACTGTCATTCTGCACAAAGCGCCCGGTGCCGAACCGCTGTGCAAAAGCTGCATCCGCCATGAGGAAGATACCTGTAACGAGCCACAACGCCCGGTAGCTGTAGAGTGTACTTTCTACGAGCAAACCTCCAAGTATCAAGGTTCCGGAAATTACCGAGAAAGTCTCAAAGGCATTGCAATGACAGTGCAGGACATTACTCGCGAAGTAGAACTCAATGAGGCTAAAAGCAATTTTATCAGCAATGTTTCTCACGAATTGAGAACACCTTTATTTAATATCAAATCTTTTATCGAGACTCTCCACGAGTACGGAGAAGACCTTCTAGAAAGCGAGCGCAGGGAATTCCTAGAAATTGCCAACCGAGAAACCGATCGACTAACTCGTTTAGTTAACGACGTGTTAGACTTGTCGCGACTGGAATCCTGCCGAGTTTATCACTTGGAAGCTGTTGATCTCCCGCAAGCTGTGGAGCAAACCCTGCGGACTTATCAGTTAAATGCTAAGGATAAAGGCATTGAATTAGAGCAAGAAGTAGACCCGTATTTGCCGCCTGCTTTAGGTCATTACGATTTGTTACTGCAAGTATTTGCAAATTTAGTAGGAAATGCCTTAAAATTTACTCAGTCCGGCGGCAAGGTGGCCATTCGAGCATATTTGCTAGAGCCGGAGACGCCCACCCACAAAGACGGTCAATCCGTCCACCACAACTTGTCACCGGATGCTCAACATTGTCCGGTAGTGCGGATCGAAATTTCTGATACTGGAATAGGGATAGATCCTGAAGACCAACAAGCAATCTTCGATCGCTTTTTCCGGGTAGAAAACCGAGTACACACTTTAGAAGGAACGGGATTAGGTCTTTCTATTGTCAGAAACATTATTGACAAGCACCACACTAAAATTAATTTAGTTAGCGAAGTTAATGTGGGTACGACTTTCTGGTTCGACTTGGCAGTTTATCAGCCGAAAAAAACAGTAGAGATGGAAAATTCTTGGCCAGTGGAAGCAACGGTGGAGAGTGAAACAATTGCGAGTCATATTAAGTGAGCCCACTTAATTAAACGTAAAATGCGATCGGTGTTAAAGCCCCGACTTCTTTAAGAAGTGGGGGAAATGCCTATTCTTTGTAAAGATTCTCCTCATAGGCCTGACCAAACGCTGACATCATCAGTGTGGATTATCATTAGCTGTCCTATCTAAGCTCAATTTTACCGATAAAACTACATACCAACACCAATAAGTACCAACCCCCAATAGTCCCCCCTCTGTCAAATTAGTCATTAGCATAAATGTTAATAAATACAAAGGCAAACCTGACTCTGGAAAACTTCCTTTAACTAGATACTTTATACCTCTAAATATATTATTCAAGAATGACCCAATAAACAACAAGAGTCCGGTCCAACCCAGCTCGCAAAGTATATCAAGAAAACCATTGTGAGAGTGGGGTGGCACAAAACCAGTTTTAGCTACTATAATTCCGTAAGCGGGATTTTCCGAGCCACGCCAAAACTGCCAAAATCCTTTCATTCCATAACCAAATATGGGATGATTTTGATTAATTCGATCAATAATTAAAGGCCAAAAATCGGTTCTACCGGTTAAAGTCATATCTTTTTTCAAACCATCCACAATAATAGCCTCTAAATTATTTAACACCAAAATACTTATACCTATACTACCGACCAAAAATAAGATAAAGCAGAGAAAAGCCCATTTTACAGGTAATCTTTTTAAGAGGGCTAAATAACTCCACAAACTGATTAAGACCACTGTTAAAATCCGACTAGCACCACTACAACCTTTTTGCAATCCTATTAAAGCTATTAAAATGATAAATAATGATAAATATCTATACTTAGGCTCCTTAAAAGCATATAAAATCCATAAAGAAGCTGTATTAGCCATTTGAAACGAAAAAGGGTTTTTATGACCTAAAACTCCTGTCCAGCAACCGTCCGGAGCTGCATTTGTTTTCACAACTGACCATAAAGCTAATAAACCAGTTAGCCATCTCAATAATCCATAAATTTCTGACCAGCTATACACTTTTCCTACATAAATAGAAACCAGTGTTACTCCCCAAATAGCAAAAATAGCCCTAAAAGTCATTTCAGGAGTTTGTGACCACAATCCCGATAAAGTCAGAATCAACAAAAACAAACCTAAAAAAATGTCTCCTGCTATCCATTTAATGCAGATATAAACTGTTTTTTGGGTAGTTTTAGTTAAGCGGGGAAATATCATTAATATCATAGCCCCATAAATGGCAATTTGACCAATCATCGTTGGGGGTGTAGTTTCTAAGTTGTAGAAAACGTTAGGATGGAGTTTGGTAAAGGGCATGGTCATGATACCCGATCCACCTGTTATGGTAAAAAAAAGTAGTATCGGCTCAATAAGTAGGGGTAGCAGTTATTCTAGTTGCCAAGATAAGCCCAAGGGATGAAGAGAAGACTTGGAG
>NZ_JAUBOS010000140.1:0-2974 GCF_036700365.1 Microcoleus sp. w2-18bC1 | reverse complement strand
CTTCTGGCGCTTTATTAATGTATCAACTCTCCCCAGAGTTGTCAAGCGTTTTGCGAAAATATTTTTGACTTTTTTTTGAACCTATACACACCAAGGGTTCCGGCATTTATGGCCTACTCCGGTATCCCTGGCTGACTCCTCTTTATAACTATGGGGTCTTTTTTTGGGCCAAAAGCCGTATTTTATGATGATGGCGCTTACTTGGACTAGAGAACCCATTTGACATCTTTGAGGCTGCGAGTCGAGAGTCCGTTGTCTGTCGAGCGTCATAAATATCTCAAATGGGTTCAAAAGAAGCGGTATTGACCGGATACTCCGGCGTTGCTGAAAGACTAATGGTTATCATGGTAAAAGAGGAATAAGTAGAGTGGACTGAGGTTAATCCCGATGAAGTGTCCTAATTGCTACTGAAGCGAGATATAACCCTCTTTTGTTACTCTGGGAAAATAAAAATAAGAGCCAAATTTTTAACTGTAGATAAGCTGTTGTGCATTTAAATGGGGTGTGAGGATTGGGTGAAAGGGAACAGGAAACGGGAAACAGGGAACAGACAATATGTAGTTTAAATGCTCGACAGCTTATAGCGAGCATTTGAGCGTTTATTTTCTAACAGAATAGCTGAAATCAGGATTTTTGGTAAAAGTCTTATGCTCTAAGTGTTCCTGATTATTTTTTCCCCGAAAGTGACAAAAGAGGGATATAGCAATCCGATCTGAGTCTCACAACACAATGCCCTCTAGTCTTCCTAGACTTGTTATATAGCAAGACTTTCAGATTTTACGGATCTAGAAAATCACTTAGGATTGCTATATATGGATTTCCGTTGGGAAAGGATGTTCGTGCAACAGTTGCTGTCATCTCTGGAATTGACGAGCAGTGGCGGGGGTGAAGAGTCATAATAAATTATTTAATACGCTGCGTGATTACACCATCATTCTGGTTATTCAGGATGGCGAATCTCTGAGGGTTTCACCCCTCAGAGATTCGCCAACAGTCTCTTTCAACCGCCGAGTCATCCGAATTTGGGTTCCCCCACATCACCGTTAGGATTACTGTATTAATGAAAATCGCCACCTGGAACGTCAACTCAATCCGCACCCGCCTAGAAAACGTTACTAGCTGGTTGCACACAAACTCCCCAGACGTTCTCTGCCTCCAAGAAACCAAAGTTACAGACAAAGACTTCCCCCTAGAACCCTTCACCAACCTTGGCTACAACTGCTACATTTCCGGTCAAAAATCCTACAACGGTGTCGCCATTTTTAGCCTATCGCCCCTAACGCAAATCAGCAGCGGATTTGCCCCCCTTCTCGGCGACGAAACCACAGGTATTTTTGACGAACAAAAACGCCTAATAGCAGGTGTTATAGACGATATTTGCATTATTTGCGTATACGTTCCCAACGGTTCCGAAGTTGGTAGCGAGAAATATGACTACAAGCTAAAGTGGCTCAAACTGCTGCAAGAATACCTCAAAATAGCACTAGATAAATCCCCCAACTTGTGCATTTGCGGCGACTTTAACATCGTCCCGGACGATCGAGATATCCACAATCCCAAAGCCAATGCTAACTCCGTCGGCTTGTCTGTCGCCGAGCGCCTCGCGCTAACAGAAATCATAGAATTAGGATTAAACGACCCCTTTCGGAAATTCACCACAGAAGGCGGTCATTATAGCTGGTGGGACTACCGCGCCGCCGCATTTCCACGCAACAACGGCTGGAGAATCGACCACCATTATCTCAGCCCTCCCCTCTACGAACAAGCCAAAAACTGTACAATAGATATTGCTCCTAGAAAATTAATCAAACCCAGCGACCACGCCCCCGTAATTGTCGAAATTTGATTTATAAGTTATAAGGTTAAGAGCAACTGAGATATTGCACCATTCTCAATAAGCCTTGGATGGGCGGGCAGGATGCCCACCCCACAAGAAAATTCAATCTTTGTGGAACAGGCATCTTGCCCACTATTGAGAAAAGTGCAATATGTAAGTAACAATCAACAACTAAAAATCATGTTCTTAGTAACCGGAGCAACAGGCGCACTAGGCCGCCGAATTGTACGAGAAATCAGACAGCAAGAAAAGCCTGTCCGCGCATTTGTTCGCCTCGCATCTCGCTACTCTGAACTAGAAAACCGAGGCGCCGAGATTTTTATCGGCGACTTGAAACAAGACAAAGATATTAAAAAAGCCTGCCAAGGCGTGCAGTACATCATCAGCAGTCACGGCACCGGCGGGGACGTTCAAGCAGTACATTACCGCGCTAACATAGAATTAATCGACTGCGCCAAGGAAGCCGGAGTGCAGCACTTTGTCTTTATTTCGGTACTGGGAGTCGATCGAGGATACGAAGATTCCGCAGTATTCAAAGCCAAGCGAGAAGTTGAAAAATACCTGCAAAACAGCGGCTTGAATTATACAATCTTGCGGCCTGCCGGTTTTGCTTCCAGCTTGTTACCGCTAGCAGAAAGATTTCGAGAAACCGGACTTTACCTGCTGATTGGCGACGGCAAAAACCGCACCTCTGTTGTCAGTACCGACGACTTAGCAAAGATTGCCACAGACTCGCCAACAGTCGAAGGCGCCCGCAACCAAATTCTGCGAGTCGGTGGTCCGGATGTGCTGACAAGAGACGACATTCCCCGCATTTTTGCACGCATATTCAATCGGGAACCGATCGTAATCAACCCGCCGCTGGTTGTGTTTGACGGTTTGAGAAATGCCTTGGGTTTATTGAATCGTCAAGCTCAAAAAGACTTAGGAACTTTGCGGGTATTGCTGGGTAACGAGTATTTCTGCACTCCCGAACAAGTGCAAAACTTGGAATCAATCTACGGCATGAGAATGGAATCCCTAGAAAGCTTTCTGTGGCGCAATTTGAGCGTTTAAAATGCTAGTACAGCTCGGCGTAAATACACAGACTATTAAACAGCCAAGACTTTACCCTTATATGTCCACTTAAAAGGTTTG
>NZ_JAUBOS010000068.1:0-33575 GCF_036700365.1 Microcoleus sp. w2-18bC1 | reverse complement strand
TTTTGAGACTTCCCGATTGACCTGATCTCAGTCCGCCAATCAAAGTTAAAAGCGTAGTTTTTCCCGAACCGGAAGGCCCCGTCATCAGCACGATTTCACCTGCATTAATGTCGAGATTAATGTCAAAAAGTACCTGTTTTCGCAGTTGACCTTGACCAAAGTAGTGGTTGAGTTGGTGCGCGGAAATTATAGGTGCAGGAATCTGTAATGCGTTGGTTGTCGGGTAGAGAGTAGTAGAGTTCATAACTTTTTGATTTGAGGTTTGAGGTTTTAAACTTAATCGTTTTTGCCGCCGATAATGCAGAGGGAAAACAAGAGAATGATTACAAAAAATATGGGTGTATTCAGGACTTTATACAAAATTTTGCTTTAATACCCCCTTTATTCTTTATTCTCTTAGAGAGGGACTTAGTTTGTCTAGTAGCGGTTTCAACCGCCGAATCCTATAAACTGATTCATTTTCCCTTAAAACATATCTGCTGGATCGGCGGCTTGCAGCTTGCGAGTAGCAATTGCTCCCGAAATAGTGCACATAATCACGTTCAAAAGTAATACTATAAATGCTCTAAGCAGCGTCATATAAAGCGGTAAATTTGTGGCTTGGCGGGTTAAAGAGTAAAGTCCGAAAGAAACTCCTACTCCTGGCAAAAAACCGAGGACGGAAAGAATTAGAGCTTCTTCAAAAACGATGCCCAGTAAATAAACATTGCGGTAGCCCATCGCTTTAAAAGTAGCGTATTCTCCCATGTGGTCGCTGACATCGGTTGAGAGAACTTGATAAACAATAATCACACCAACTACAAAACCCATCGCGACGCCTAAATTAAACACAAAGCCGATCGCAGTATTCTTAGCCCAATAGTTTTTCTCAAAATCGATAAATTCTTGTTTGGTTAATACCTTGACATCCGGCGGCAAATATGCTTTCAAAACTTGTTGAACTTCCACGGGGTCAGCACCCGGTTGCAGTTGAATTAATCCGGCATTAACACTCGCGGCATTTTGTCTCGCAAACAGGCGCAGGTAATTTTGATCGCTAGTCATCAAAATACCATCGGCGGCAAAAGATGCTCCAACTGTGAATAAACCGCTGACGTTAATCGTGCGTCGCTCGACCTCAGCTTTAACGGCTTTGCCTCGATCGATTTGGGCGATCGTTTTTTGGTAATCTCCCCTAGAAGCTCGATCGAACAACACGGTATCCGGCAATTTAATCGCGTTCAAATTTTGGTTAACTTCGGGAAGCGCAAACGCAGGGCGATTCGGATTGAAACCCACCACCATCAGCGACGTTTCGCGCCGAGTTTCGGGATTTTTCCAGTTAGCAATTTTCACGTAAAGCGGCTCGGCTGATTTCACGCCCGGTACGTTCATTGCTTGATACAATCTGCGCCTGGGGAAGGAAGACAAATTAATCAAATTTCGCGCTTGGGGGTGAATCAAAACTAAGTCTGTTTCCAAGCTTTGATGCAGCCGCGTATTGCTGGTGTAAAGCGCATTTTGAAAGCCTAACTGCATGAACATCAAAACGTCAGCAAAGGCAATTCCTGCTACTGCAACGAGCATTCGCCCTTTGTCGTGGCTCAGTTGCAGCCATCCGAGGGAAGTTCTGCGTCTTAACTGTTGTAATGGTTTTATGAGTCCAATCATACTATTTTAGATTTGGGATTATTGATGGTTTACTCTCTTCGTACAGAAAGAATATGTGATTATTGAACCGCGAAGACGCGAAGGACACGAAGGAAGAGAGAGGAAGAAGTAGAGAGTTTTCTACCGGGAAGAAAGGAACATTTTTTACTTAATCTTTAATTTCCCCGATCGCCACTTTGACTTGCAAATTGGTGAATCCCGCTACTTTCTGACTGGAAGCTTCGTCTAAGCGCACTTTTACTTCGACAATTCGACTATCAATATTCGCAGAAGGATCGGTGTTAACAATGTTTTGCCGCTGCACTTGCAAACCAATATGTTCGACAGTTCCCCGCAATTCACCAGTCAAAGCATCGCTAGTAATTTTGGCGGTTTGTCCAAGGCGTACTTTGTCCACATCGCTTTCGTAGATTTCCGCAACAGCCAGCATCTCGCGAGTTTGTCCGAGTTCGACAATGCCGTCGTTTCCTACCCTTTCCCCCGGATGCGTGTGAATTTTCAGGACTTGGGCGTCTCTGGGAGCACGGATGTAAGCTAGATCCAGATTGGCTTTGGCTTGTTTGGCTGCTGAAGCGGCGGAACTGACTTCGGCGGCGGCTGCTGCTATGTCAACGGGACGCACTTCGGCGATGCGATCGAGATTTGCTTTGGCTTCGTCGATTTGCTGTTGTCGAGATTGCTCAACTTGGCTGAGTTTGGCTTGCGCTTCGTTAATCTGCTGTTGGCGAGATTGTTGAATTTGATTTAGTTTGGCTTGGGCTTCGTTAATTTGTTGTTGGCGGGATTGGCGAATTTGATTCAGTTTTGCCTTTCCTTCGTTGATTTGCTGTTGGGCTGTTTCGGCGGCGAGGCTTTTGCTGTCGCTAGTTGAGGCGGAAATTGCTCCCTGTTCATACAGTTGGGAGTAGCGCTGATCCTCGCTTATGGCGTTGCGGAGTTCGGCTTGTAGACGGGCAATTGTGGCTTGTTGGGTTTGAATTTCACCTTGTTGTTCGGCCCTCAACCGCGCAATTGTGGCTTGTTGCGCTGCAATTTCGGTGCTGCGATCGATTTCTAGACGGGCAACGATCGCCTGTTGCGCTGTGATTTCGTTGCTGCGATCGGCCATTATGCGGGCAATGGTGGCTTTCTGGGCTTGAATTTCGCCGTTTTTGGCTCCTGCTTTCACTTTTGCTAGATTTGCCTCGGCGACGCGCACTTGTTCTTGAGCTTGGTCGAGGGCGGCTTGCTGGCGATCGCGGCTGTCCAAAATTGCGATCACCTGACCTGTTTTCACCCTGTCTCCTTCTTTGACTAAGAGTCGATCGATCCGGTTTCCTTCGGCTGCACCGGAGGCGGAGACTTTAATTACTTCTCCTCTGGGTTCGAGTCGCCCCAAGGCTGTAACTGTTTTTAATTGGGATGCTGTGACGGCTGCTGCTGCGGCTACGGCGTTGGGA
This sequence comes from Microcoleus sp. w2-18bC1, assembly GCF_036700365.1. Taxonomy (NCBI): domain Bacteria; kingdom Bacillati; phylum Cyanobacteriota; class Cyanophyceae; order Oscillatoriales; family Microcoleaceae; genus Microcoleus; species Microcoleus sp. w2-18bC1. Next base: position 30,486 of record NZ_JAUBOS010000068.1, on the reverse strand, counting down.
TCGGGTATGCGCGATCGCCAGATCGTGTAGCCTGTGGTTCCCGCTGCCCCCAAGGTTGCTACTGCTGCCACAACTAGGAGTTGTTTAACTAGGGATGGATTTGAGGATAAGCCGTCTGCTGTTGGTTGGTGTACCATGACATACCTCTTTGTGAGAAAATAAAACTAAACGGTTTAGTTACGATGTCTTTTAATACTAAACCGTTTAGTATAATGATGTCAAGAGCCCAAATAAAAATTACAGAAGCAAGGTATGGCAAGGACAAAACCGATCGAAGCAGACGCAGCAGGAGGTGACAAGAGCGAGCAAATCCTGCAAGGTGCGATGCAAGAATTTTTAGCCCACGGCTACGCGGGGACGAGTATGGACAAGGTAGCGAAGACGGGCGGAGTTTCCAAAGCCACGGTTTACAGCTATTTTGCAGATAAAGAAGGATTATTCGCGGCTTTGGTACAGCGGCTGGCGCGAGAAAAAGTCCATTTTACAGTTCTGGATGAAGAACCGGCCGTAGCGCTGCGATTCGCTGCCACAACTATATTGGATCAGGCGACCCAGGAACCAGAATATCTCAATTTTGTGAGGTTAGTGATTGCGGAATCAGGGCGTTTTCCCCAGCTAGCGCAGACTTTTGTGAAAAACTTAGCTAAACCGGGTATCGAGCGGCTAGCGGATTATTTGGCATCGCATCCAGAGTTACAATTGCCCGATCCCGAGGCAACTGCGCGGATTTTTATCGGAGCTTTGGTATATTTTCAGTTAATGCAGCATATGATGCACGGTAAAGAGATTATCCCAATGGAGCGCGATCGACTGATCGATGGTCTGCTGCACTTGATTTTAGGCCCGCAGTCCAATTCCTAAAGTGCGATCGACAGAATCTAGGAATTTTATTTGAGAATGATTTAAATGCCATAAAGAGCGAGATCCCTTTATGGCTGCGATCGGAGGTTCTATTCAGGTGTTTTCCCTAACCTCTCCCTCAATTCCTCAGCCGATAACTGTGGCAGTTGTTCTACCAACAATGTCAATTCTGCCACAGGCAATGCCAATAAATTAGTAACGACTGTAGGCAGAATATCGCCCAATTCAGGCGATCGTATTTGCAAGACACTTTCAGCTAACAATTTAACCGCTGCTTCCCGCCCTGTTTCATCGACTGTTAACATCGATATTGCCAGCAACAAAACTGTAAATTCCGCCGCCAACTTGGATATTGGAGATAGAAAAACTGTCATTTTTGGACTTGATTCTCCAAATCTAACTCGCAGAAAATTTTCTAATATTAAGCGCTGTTGTTCTTGTCTGCCTCGTTCTAGTCCTTGTTCTAGCCCTCGTTCTAATCCTTCTTCTAGTCCTTGTTCTAGTCCTTCTTCTCTAGCTTGTTGCTGTGCGGCTTGTATTTGTTGTTGAAAAAGTGGTGCAATGGCCATAATTAACTCCCGCTCTTCTGGCTCTAATACTTGTGGCGCATCGGTTACTAAAATAATTGGGTTTAAAGCCCCGTCCTTGTAGGACGGCTTTCTGTGTTATACTTACGCTGACACGACAAGCGTAACTATGTTGGTATTTGAGGCAAAACTTGAGGGGACGAAGCAACAGTACGAGAGGCTAGACGAAGCCATCCGCACCGCTCGCTTCGTTCGCAATAGCTGTCTGAGATACTGGCTCGACAACTTGGGAATCGGCAAGTACGAGTTAAGCGCCTACTGCGCTGTCCTAGCCAAAGAATTTCATTGGGCTGCTAAACTCAACTCTCAAGCGCGTCAGGCTTCTGCCGAAAGAGCTTGGTCTGCAATTGCGCGGTTCTACGACAACTGCAAAAAAAGCACACCAGGGAAAAAGGGCTTCCCGCGTTTTAAAAAACATCAGACGCACGACTCTGTTGAATATAAAACAACAGGCTATAAGTTGTCGGATGATAGACGTACTATCACTTTCACTGATGGGTTTGAAGCCGGAAGTTTTAAGTTGTGGGGAACTCGCGACTTGCACTTCTACCAATTAAAGCAGCTTAAGCGCGTGCGTGTTGTTCGTAGAGCCGACGGTTACTACGTTCAGTTTTTGATCGACCAAGAACGACTAGAAAAGAGAACGCCAACTGGTAAAACACTAGGTTTGGACGTTGGTTTGACTCACTTCTACACAGATTCAGACGGTCAAACAATTGAAAACCCGCGTCATCTGAGAAAGTCCGAGAAAGCTCTCAAACGACTGAATCGGCGTCTTTCGAGAACAAAAAAAGGCTCCCAAAATAAAGCCAAAGCAAGAAACCGATTAAGTAGAAAACACCTCAAAGTAAGTAGACAACGTAAAGATTTTGCCGTGAAATTGGCAAGATGCGTAATCCAGTCTAGCGACTTGGTTGCCTACGAAGATTTGCAGGTGCGAAATATGGTCAAAAATAGAAAGCTAGCTAAATCTATTTCGGATGCTGCATGGTCTGCTTTCCGTCAATGGTTGGAATATTTCGGCAAAGTGTTTGGAGTGGTAACAGTTGCTGTACCACCGCACTACACTTCGCAAAATTGTTCTAACTGTGGGGAAATCGTCAAAAAGTCTTTGAGTCAAAGAACGCACCGCTGCCAACATTGCGGTGTTGTACTCTTACGTGACTGGAATGCCGCAATCAACATACTTGAGTTAGGACTTCGTACCGTGGGGCACACGGAAACGTTAAACGCCTCTGGAGACATCGACCGCTGCATTGGTGAGGCAACTCCTCAATGTAAGTCGAGTCGTGGAAAGAGGAAGCCTAAACAGTGATGTTTAGAATCCCCGACCGTTTACGGCGGGGAGGATGTCAATAAATTTGACTGTAACCGATACAGCAATTCTAGCGCGATAATCCGCAACGGATCGTCTGTTGCTAAAGCGCTTAATTGGGAAATAGCCCTTTGCTGCACTCCCCCTTTGCCCAAAATCCTCAACCACAGCGTGTCTGGAGTTTCTGGCAACTGGTGAATAGCCACAATTGCAGTTCGCAAAGATTCCCCCAAAAAATAAATTCCCTGCATCCAATTCTCTGTGTCTGGTATCGCATTAAAGCTATCTACCAATGCTTTCGATGCTGTGGGCATCAATCGATTTTAGATTTTAGATTTTAGATTGAAGAAAGTGAAGTAAACATCGATTTCTCAGACTTCCGAAGTCACATCGCGGCCGATATTAACCGTTCCGAGTGGCGACAGCAATTCCTCCAGGTATTCTTTGGCAAAGAGATCGTGAATAAATCGCGTCATAGAAATTATTTCAAACGCTAAATAGATTTTTTAGCCGTTTTCTCACCCATTCTACAGGATTTTCATCCTCTTCTGCTGCATCTACCAATTCCATTTCTCGCAATAATTGCTGTCTCTCGCTGAGTTCTTCTTTGTGTTTGACTATTTCTTGAATAATCTGTTCAGATAAATCCGGTCGTTCAGTTAAAACTTTCTGGAAACCTTCTTTATTGATGGCAAACAAAATTGTTTCTTCCAAAGCTCTTACCGAAGCAGTTCTGGGGATGCCCAACATCAAAGAAAGTTCCCCGAAAAACTGACCAGAACCGAGGTTATTCAGATGTTTGTCAATAGCTTCTACAAAAACTTCTACTGAACCTGAAAGAATCATGTAAAAAGCATCTCCGGGGTCGTTTTCGTGAAACAAATATTCTTGCGATCGCAGCCGTTTGCGGTATCCAACTTCAATCAATTGCCGCAATTCCAGATCGGTCAGATTTTCAAAGTATTCCACCTCTCGCAGCAAACAGCTAAGCGACGATGGCTTTTTCAGTTTCTCTGCAAAAATTGGCGGTTTTTGCTCATTTTCCGAGTAACTGTTCGGGAGGTCAATTGCAGTTTCTTTTTTGTTGAACATTGACAACAGAACTTCGGGGTTTTGCAAATAAATTTCTCTGTCATTGAACGGAAATTCTATCTTTTGGTGGCGGAAATTGTATTCAATTGCAAAATTTAAAGAACTTTTAATTATTTCTCTTTCAGTCGGCTTGTCCGTCCAAACTAAAAGTTCAAATTTAAAACTATCATCACCAAACTCGACAAACAATACTTTCGGATTGGGCTCGTACAAAACTCCTGCTTCTTTGTAAGCAATATTTAACAGAGTTTCTGTCACTAACAGCGGGTTACTATTCTCCGCTACTTCTACGGGAACTCGCAGACAGAGTAGGGAGTTTTCGTAACTCCAGTTAACAATTTTGTTGCTAATCATTTTGCTGTTGGGAACAATGACGCTAGAGTCCTCAGTGGTTTGGATGATGGTCGATCGAATCGAGATTTTTTTGACAATTCCCATTAATCCTTCTAATTCCACAAAGTCTCCAACTTTCACAGGTCTGTCTAAAAGCAGCGTTAAGCCACTGACAAAATTAGTTGTTAAATCTTGGATTCCGAAGCCAATTCCGACTCCCAATCCCCCCGCAACTACTGCAAAAGAAGCGAGGTTGAAACCGATGCTTTGGATGGCGACTATCACCCCCAAAGCTACTATCAAATACCCAATAATTACTGCGATCGCTTCCCGGTTTCCCTCGTCAATTCCCAGTCTGACTAGCAAGCGTTCCTTAAGAAAGTTTGTAAAAGAGCGTGCTATGACAAGGATAGCCATAAACAATACAATCAGTTCCACCAGTGACTGCAACGATACTGGATTTTCACCTATTTTAAATAGGGTAGCTGTAAATATTTGCGATATCTGTGTCAATACTTCTTCGGGAATTGTATTCAATTTAAATTCAGGAAACAAGGTTTTTTGTGTGGTCATTTTTTAAGGAAAGTAGTAAAAAATAAAGTTCTCAGTACCCAATGTAAAAATAAAATACTGAGATCGTTATCATAAATGTTAACCTGTTTTTAGAGTAAAAAAAGTGAAGTCGTTAGATAGAGATGTGGTTCCTCATAATACGCAGTTATCCCTCTTGCCAATTTTTCGGATACCTGGTCTTCGCAGGCCTGCGGTTAGTTTGCCACTTTTTCGCGAGCCGAGAGCCGACTCATCTATTGTTAAAGCGATCGCTCTACTAACTTTAGTCAACATTAACTCGATTTGAGTTTATCATACTCTCCACTATTTTTTTTTGAAGTCCCGTTATCAACTTAAGCAGGGATTATTCAATGACTATTTAAGTGGACAAGTCAAATATCCAAGTATTACAATGATTTTGACTGGTGGGAGAGATATTGCTATTACTCTGCCAGTTGCTTCCCTCTTGTGTATATCTAAATGAAAATTTAACGCATCTAGCTAAAATTGATAACGTTCCAAGAATACTTGGCATTCTACTGACATGGGGGAAAAACTATAATTTAATCGCATTTGTCAATCCGTAATTTTACTTAAAATACTGCTTGTTGAGGAGTGGAAAATTGGCGATTTGGGGGTTGGTGGGCATAAATATGGCGATCGCCATGATTGCTCGATCGCCCAAATCTAAGTTTTCCCCCAAATCTGAGTAAATGCTGAGCATAATTCCTGATTGACAAACGCTGCCCTAGCTTATGTTGTCACCAATGTACTACCCATAAAATTGATTAGGAATAGAATTGATGAGCAATAGAACTGCTTGGCGATACATCCGAAGAATTAACGGAAATATTGTCGCAAGGGATACATATATCGCCGATTGAAAGCCTAATGGTCGCCCTACTGAACGTTTTATTCAGTACCCAAATAGGAAAAAAGGAAAACCTTACGAACCCATAATTGGAAAGAAGTTCTAGAATTATAGCTGAAATGCACGAGCCAACATGAGCACATTCCCACCACATAAAAACCAACCGCCCCAGCAAGAGAACACAACAGCACAGGTATTGCGACAGGCTCACTTCGACGCTTTTTTTGCAGGTGCCAATGCCGGAATGCTGATTTTTGACCGCCAACTCCGGTATGTCCAAATTAACGAAGTTTTGGCCCAGATGAATGGCGTTTGTGTGGCAGACCATATTGGTAGGTCAGTGCGTGAAGTGCTGCCAGAATTGGCTGCGACTGTGGAACCAATGCTGCAAGGCATTCTGGATACGGACAAGGCAATTCTCGACTATGAATTAGTGGGTGAAACGCCGAAAGAACCGGGCATCCTGCGCTACTGGCAAGCATCTTACTATCCTTTGTTGGACGAAAATGGCATCGTTTTTGGTCTTGGTGGGATTGTAATTGAAATTACCGATCGCAAGCGGGCAGAACAAAAGCAGGCACGACTGACGGCAATTTTGGAAGCAACTTCCGACTTAGTAGGAGTTGTGGATGCGGCTGGGCATAGCGTCTATCTCAACAAAGCCGGACAGGAAATGCTGGGGATGTCTCTAGAGGAAGCACGATCGCCGTTTACTATAGATTCTGTATTAGCTCCCTCGGCTAAAGCAAAGTTCCACAACGAAATAATTCCCACCGCCTTGCGAGAGGGTAGGTGGGCTGGTGAAATCCTATTTTTGTCACGGGATGGGGAAGAAATTCCAGTCTCCCAGGTTTTGATCGTCCACAAAACCGAAGCGGGTGAAGTCGAGTTTATTTCCACTATTGCGCGGGATATTAGCGAACAACAAGCTGCGCTGCGCGATCGCAAAAAAGCAGAGGAAGAGCGGCAATTGCTTGTTACAACGATCGAGAATAGCCGTGACTTTATTGGCGTTGCCTCGATGGATGGTCGCCCTATACTCGTGAATCAGGCTGGTCGGGATTTGGTGGGACTCAGTAGTTTGAACGAAGCCAAAACCAAACACATTACCGACTTCTTCATGGCAGAAGATTTGGACTTTGTACAGCAGTCTATTATGCCTGCAATAATGCAAGAGGGAAGTTGGCGGAGTGATTTCCGCTTCAGACATTTCGTGACAGGTCAACCCATCGCCGTAGATTACACCCTATTTCTGGTAAACCATCCAGAGACTAATGAACCCGTAGGGATTGCCACTATTACGCGGGATATTCGCGATCGCAAAAACGCAGAAGATGTCCTAAAACAAAGTGAAGAACGATTTCGTTCTTTGATCGAAGCTACCGCTCAAAGTATTTGGATCGGTAATGCTGAGGGCGAATTGGCCAGCGAGCAACCTACTTTAGGTGCATTTACAGGACTGACATTTGATGAGTACAAGGGATGGGGCTGGCTAGACACGATCCACCCAGACGATCGCGCTCATGTTGCTAGTATATGGTCGGCTGCCGTGGCCAATCGCTCGCTCTATGAAGATGAATTACGTATGCGCCGCTATGACGGCGAATATCGGTACATGAGTTGTCGTGGTATACCACTACTGAATGCGGATGGTTCAATTCGGGAATGGATTGGGGCTAATACAGATATTACCGATCGCAAACAAGCTGAAGAAGCTCTGCGCGAACAGCAAGCTGCGCTGCGCGATCGCAACGTCTTGCTGAGCTCTATCTTGGAAAGTACGCCAGACATAATAGTTGTTAAAGACCGGGAAGGCCGATACGTTGCCCTTAATTCCAATGGGGCAAAATCCTTTTACGGTAAACCCATTGAGGAGATCCTGGGTAAAGACGATTCGGAACTCCTTCCCCCGGAGGCCGCCGTTGCAATAATGGCAAAAGACCGCGAGATCATGGAAGCAGGCACTACTGAAACCTACGAAGAAGATGTTTCTAATGGTAAGATCACCACTTCTTTTTTAACGACAAAAGCCCCTTGGCGGGACGCTCAGGGCAATATTCTCGGCATGATCGCCATAGCACGAAACATTAGCGATCGCAAACAAGCTGAAGAAGCTCTGCGCGATCGTAATGCACTGCTAAACTCTATTTTGGAAAGTACACCCGACTTCATTGTCGTTAAAGATCGAGAAGGGCGTTATGTTGCCATTAACTCCAATTTGGCAAACTTCTTGGGCAAGCCAAGTGAGGAAATCATCGGCAAAGATGATTGGGAATTACTGCCTAACGCTGCCCGTGAAATGATGGCAAAAGATCGTCAAATCATGGCAACAGGAATCACTGAGAGTTACGAGGAAGATATCTCTCTTGATGAAACCCCTAGGACCTTTTTAACTACAAAAGCTCCTTGGCGGGATGCTAATGGCAATATCCTCGGCCTGATCGCCACAACACGAGATATTACCGATCGCAAACAAGCGGAAGAAGCGTTGCGACATAAAGAAACTCAGTATCGCAGTATTTTTGAGTCGGTGAACGATGGCATTATCATCACAGAACTAGAAACCGGAAAAGTAGTCGCCATCAATCCGGCGCAAGCCAGAATCCACGGCTACACTTATGAGGAGTTCACTCAACTACCACCTGGAGGCTTCATACACCCAGATAGTTACCACCTATTTGTGGACTTCTTAGAAACTGTGAAGGCAGGTAAGCAGTTCTTCTGTCATGCCATTGATATCCACAAGGATAACAAGTGTATTGATGTGGAAGTTACAGCAACCCCCTATTGGCAGGATGACAAGCTGTATGCGTTATCTGTGGTGCGAGATATTACCGATCGCAAACAAGCGGAAGATGCGATCAAACAAAGCGAAGAACGCTATCGTTCGCTAATCGCTGCTACGTCCCAAATGGTCTGGATAACGGATGCAGAAGGAAGATGCCCAGATCTACCAACTTTCAGAGCTTACACTGGACAAACCGTAGACGAAGTGGTTGGTTTTGGCTGGTTAGATGCAATTCACCCAGACGATCGCGAACCAACAGTTCAGGTCTGGATGGAAGCAGTGCAAACGAAAAGTAGGTATGACATAGAATATCGCATCCGGGGTGCAGATGGAAACTATCGTTATTTTCAAGCTAGAGCGGTGCCAATTCTGAATGAAGATGGCAGCATCCGGGAGTGGATTGGCACTTCCAGCGATATCCACGATCGCAAACAAGCGGAAGATGCGATCAAACAAAGCGAAGAACGCTATCGTTCGCTAATTCTTGCTACGTCCCAAATTGTCTGGACAGGCGATTCTGAGGGGCGATGCCCGGATATGCCGACTCTGAGAGCTTACACCGGACAAACCGTAGAGGAGGTGGTTGGTTTTGGCTGGTTAAATGCAATTCACCCGGACGATCGCGAATCAACCGCTCAGGCGTGGATGGAAGCAGTGCAAACGAAAAGCCTGTATGACATAGAATATCGAATCCGGGGAGCGGATGGAAACTATCGTTATTTCCAAGGTAGGGGCGTACCTATTCTGAATGAAGATGGCAGCATCCGGGAGTGGGTTGGCACTTGCACCGATATCCACGATCGCAAACAAGCAGAATTCCTAATGGCAAAAGCTAAGGAAGCAGCCGAAGCAGCAAGTCGCGCTAAAAGTGAATTCCTTGCCAATATGAGCCACGAGTTGCGGACTCCCCTTAATGGCATCATGGGATACGCCCAAATTCTTCAGCGTTCCAAATCCTTGAATCAAGAAGAGCGATCGCGCATTGATGTTATTTATCAGTGCGGTTCCCATTTACTGACCTTAATCAATGATATTCTCGACTTGTCGAAGATTGAAGCACAGAAAGTGGAACTCATGCCTACGGATTTTCATTTCCCGGCGTTCCTGCAAGGTGTCGCAGAAATGTGTCGTATCCGAGCTGAACTAAAGGGAATTCAGTTTCATTTTCCATCAAGCCCCGAACTCCCGATCGGTATTCATGCGGATGAAAAACGCTTGCGACAAGTGTTAATTAATCTTTTAAGTAACGCTATTAAATTTACGGATGAGGGTGCTGTTACTTTTATAGTCAGCTTTGCCACAGAAGAAAAAATTCGCTTTGAAATACGCGATACAGGTACCGGCATTGCCCAAGATCAACTCCAAGCTATCTTTCAGCCCTTCGAGCAGGTAGGAGATCGCAGGCGGCAGACGGAAGGTACGGGATTAGGACTGGCAATTAGCCAAAGGATTGTAGAACTAATGGGCAGTACCATTCAGGTTCAAAGTGAGATGAATGTTGGCAGTATTTTCTGGTTTGATGTCAATCTATCTCAAGCCGATGAATGGGTGAAAACTTCTCAAATTGACCATCGCGGCCAGATTATCGGCATCAAAGACCGCCAGCCTAAGATTGTGGTTATTGATGACAAATGGGCTAACCGTTCCGTAGTTAGCAATTTGCTCAGTCCGCTAGGCTTTGAGGTGTCTGAAGCAAACGATGGGGAGGAAGGCTGGGAAAAAATTCTGGAGGTACAGCCAGATTTAATCGTTACCGACTTACTAATGCCCGAACTAGATGGCTTCGAGCTAATTAAGCGGGTTAGAGAATCGGACAACTTCAAAGACATCATCATTATTGTCTCTTCTGCCAGCGTATTTGAAGCCGATCAATACAGAAGTTTAGAAGCAGGAGGCAACTCTTTTATTCCCAAACCTGTTCAAGCCACGGAACTCCTGCAAAAATTACAACAGTATCTTGATTTAGAATGGGTTTATGAAGCTAATGAAGATCCCCTGGCGATCGGTTCAGACACCGATGAGCTAATTGCCCCGCCAGCTAAAGAAATGGAAATTCTATACGAACTGGCTATGAAAGGAAATTTCCTAGAAATAGTTAAGCAGGCGGTATTACTTGAAGAAATAGATCCCCAATATATTCCCTTTGCTAAAAGATTGCATCAGATGGCAAAGGACTTTCAAGACGAAGAGATTTTAACGTTTATTGAGTCCTACAAGTAAGGTTTATGAATTCAGAAACTCAAGCAAATGGTACGATTCTTATAGTTGATGACAATTCAGCTAACTTGGGTGTCTTATCTGATGCCTTAAGCCAAGAAGGATTTGAAATTCGGGTTGCCAAATCTGGCAAAATGGCACTAGAGCGAGTCAAATATGCTCTCCCAGATCTAATCTTGTTAGATGTCATGATGCCAGAAATTGATGGATTTGAAACCTGTCGTCGATTACAGGCTAATCCAGAAACTAAACAGATTCCCATTATATTTATGACTGCGCTCTCGGATACGGCTAATAAAGTTGAGGGGTTTAAGCTTGGGGCTGTAGATTATATTACCAAACCTTTCCAACAGGAGGAAGTATTAGCTCGCGTCAAGCTGCATTTAAAGCTTCATGTTCTTGCTGATAAATTAGAAGAAAAAAACATCTTATTGGAGGAAAAAGTTAGAGAAGTCAGCCAAGCCTACGATGATTTACAACAAATGCAGCTTAAGTTAATCCAAAGCGAAAAAATGTCCGGCTTAGGGCAAATGGCGGCTGGGATTGCTCATGAAATAAATAACCCTATAAATTTCATCTCTGGCAATCTGGGTTATGCCCAAGAGTACGCTCATAACTTACTAAATATTATACACCTCTATCAAGAAGATTATGTAAGCCCCACCCCTCGAATTCAAGCAGCTATGGATGAAATAGAACTAGAATTTGTGGAGGAAGATTTTATAAAAGTTCTTAACTCAATCAACTTAGGAACGCAGCGCATTCAAGAGATTGTCAAGTCTATGCGAATCTTTTCTCGCCTCGATGAGGCAGACGTGAAAGCAGTAAATATTCATGAAGGAATTGATAGTACACTCACCATCCTGCATCATCGTTTAAAATCAAAACCAGAGCATCCTGAGATTGAAATAATAAAAAATTACGGTCATATTCCACCAGTAGAATGCCATGCTGGGCAATTAAATCAAGTGTTCATGAATATTATTTCCAATGCCATTGATGCTTTAGATGAATCTAATCAGCAGCGTTCGTTTGCAGAAATCAAACAACACCCGAACCGCATTCAAATTTCTACAAAAGTAATTCACGAGAATTGGGTTGCTATTCATATTAGTGACAATGGTCGGGGAGTTTGCGAAAGTTTACTACCGAAACTATTTGACCCTTTTTTTACCACCAAACCTATCGGTAAGGGAACTGGGTTGGGGTTATCTATCAGTTACCAAATTATCGTTGAAAAGCATGGGGGCAGATTATACTGCCAGCCTACAGAAGGAAAGGGAATAGAATTCGTCATTGAAATTCCAATTCGGCCACAAGCCATTCAAGCTGCTTAGTTTCCCGATGCAATGTCTCTTATGAACTTTGGTTAATTTCTCGCTGATAGCGGGGACGGCAAGGTGTTCCCGTGCAAACAAAGCTAGCTGGCATATTTTTAAAGACGCTGCTGCGAGCTCCGATTAAAGCGTTAGCACCGATTTCTACACCAGGGCCAATGAAGCAGTCGGCGGCAATCCAAACGCCGTTATTGATGATCACAGGTGCTGTGATTAAGCCAAAGGCTGGGTCTTGAGTGTTATGAGTGCCGGTGCAGAGGTAGCTTTTTTGAGAAATGACGCAGTGTTTGCCGATCGCAATTCGATCAAGACTGTACAATACAACATCATCTCCGATCCAACTGTAATCTCCGATGGCAATTTTCCAAGGATAGGTAAAACGAGCCGTAGGGCGGATAATCACACCACAACCTATTTTAGCTCCAAATAACCGCAGCAAGCCGCTTCTGATGCGATTAAAAGGGTGTGGAGTGAGGGGAAATGCGATCGCCTGCACGAACCACCAAACCAAAATTACCCAAGTAGGCTTTCCTCGATCGAACTTTGATTGATCGTACTTCCGCAAATCAACCAAAGATTCGCCTGTCAAAGTATTTGGCTGATTGTCGCTAATTGGACGATCGTTTATTTGAGAATTTGGGGAATTTGCGATCGGATTTTCCGGATCTTGGTTCGGATTTGGTATATAATCGGTCATTGATAGTTAATTTAATGTTTAATTTAAAATCGAGTTTAACCTTAAGGACTGCTGCATGACATTTCTAGTTAGGGATAATTTTGACTCGGAAAACGCCAAGGATATCGCACAATGCGAGAGTACAAATCCCAGAATTGGCAAAGTGCGACTTTTACAAACAGCATTGGTACTGCTTAGCAGCTTTTTTGTAGCAGAGTTAATCGCCGCACTTAATTCTCATAGTTTGTCCCTATTAGCAGATGCGGGTCACGTTTTTTCAGATGTAGCAGCTTTAGCAATAACTTTGACAGCGACTTGGTACTCCTCAGTAAAACGCAAAAGTAAATCCGTAGATTGTACGATCGCACAATCCTCAATCCCTGAACGAGGAGAAATCATTGCTGCTTTAATTAATAGTATAAGTTTAGTAGCGATCGCCCTTTGGATTGCAGCAGAGTCGATCGCCCGTTTGCAGTCCCCAACTCCCGAAGTAGAAGGACTGCCGATGTTAATTACCGCCATAGTTGGTTTAAGCATCAACTCGATTAATGCTTGTTGCTTGCATTCCTGCTGTCACGGTGACTTGAACCTCAAAAGCGCCTTTCTGCACGCAGTCGCCGACATATTTTCCTCGGTTGGAGTAATTTTAGCTGCGATCGCTGTGGCTTGGTTGCACTGGAATTGGGCTGACGGCTTGATTAGCTTGCTGGTGTCAGCATCAATTATTTTATTAACTCTACCATTGCTAATCGAAAGCATCCAATTGCTGCTAGGAAAAGTATCAGCAATATCAGCCAGTCAACCGCCTTGTGACTGCGAAAAAGTGAGCGCCGAAAAATTGCTTTTTCCATCCCTCGAAGAACTTATTAAATGAAAATGTCTCAAGCCACTCGCTATGGGCTGGCTTTCCTAATTCCCAATTCCCCCATGCTTCCAAAATATTAAGGCAATTTCACTTCAGTCTCCTGAGTGATAACTACTGGTGGCGAGAGAGGCGGTTGAGATTCTGCCACATTCAACTGACCACCACAACAACGCAACTCGTAAAGTTTGGCATTAATTTGATACTCATATTGACTCAATAACCTTGCATAAATATAGCCAGCTTTTCCATCCAAAAAGCCGAGCTGAATGAAGTAAAATAAAATAAATCTGAGCATGGGTTTAAAAGGCAGCCGCACCCAAACTTTTTTTAGAAAGCGTTTCCGCTGCACTGCATCTCCAAATAAGTGAGCGCCAATAGTACCGCTGTCGTCGCGCCCTTCAATAATATTGTAATAAACGCGAGCTTCCCAATTAGAATAGCGGTTGTGCCGTTCTATCCAGTGAAATAAATCGCGGTAATCCTCGTGGATCATGTCATTTTTTAAGTAGCCGACTTGACCCGCTAAAATTACGTGTTCGTGAACTTCGTTGTCGCCAGTATTGGGGACGGATTCAGTGCCGAGGTTTTCGTAACGGCCTTTTTGATGCTTGAACAAACGCAAATTCCAGTCGGGATATCGGCCACCGTAACGCAGCCACTGACCTAAAAATAAGACTTTGCGGTTGAGGTAGTAGCCGTCAAAATTGGGGTCTTCGATCGCCTGCGCGATTTCGTCCCAAAGTTCCGGCGGAATGCGCTCGTCGCAATCGACAATTAATACCCATTCGTTGCGAAAGGGCAGATTGTCCAATGACCAATTTTTCTTTTTCGGCCAGCGGTTGTCAAAGTAAAACTGCACAACTTTTGCGCCGGTGCTGATGGCAATTTCTACCGTGCGATCGCTACTTTGGGAATCAACCATGAAAACTTCATCCGCCCTGGCAATGCTGGCCAGACACGCAGGTAGATTAAGTTCTTCGTCTTTTGCCGGAATGAGAACTGAAACCGGAATCTTGGATGAACTAGATGTCATAATCGAGTGCTTGAACCTGAATGCGGTCGAGTTTTGGTGGATGAAGTGCGATCGGCACAGCCGCGCCAACGAGTTGAGCAGCGAGGGATATTGCCTATAGCCTAATACCTAGTGGTCGATTTCGGTGCAAAAATCAGGCCGCGGATGGCTGCGCTCAAATAACCGATTTGACCCCAGGCAAAAACGAAATTTTCAAAACGCAGCGCCGGATCTCTAATATATTTAAAAGACTTCCAGACACCCCTCAAGATTCTTTCACCCCCCCGCCCAAGCTGAGCAATACCGGCTCGATCGGACAATTGTTCGCGATAACACTCGCTGATGCCTTGCCACCACCCGCGCTGTAGAAACCAAGCTTTGTTGAGCCTTTCTGTCGCGACATGGTGAAGCACCAGGGCCTCCGGTAGATAAACTACTTGCCAACCTAACTCTAAAGCTAATTCTGTGGCCCGCAACTCTTCATTTGACAGCAATTTTGTGCCGACTCTACCGAGTTTGGCATCGAAGCCGCCAATTTGTTCGAGAAAAGCGCGCCTGATCGAGTAGTTTACCCCCCTGGGAGTCAAACCGGGAGCAGTCACGTACAGGCAAGTATCGCCTAAATCATATGCTCCCAAGTTCTGGGTCAATCCCGCTGACAGCCATTGGGGCGGGGAGACTCCACAAGGCCAGAGCACATTGACTTTGCCACCAGCTACGGCGAGTTTTTGATTGCTTTGATAAGCCGCGTGCAGCACCCTGAGCCAATTCGGCTCAGCAATAGCGTCGTCGTCGAGATAAGCTAATATTTCACTGCGAGCTTGCTTAGCGCCGGTATTCCGGGCTACTGACAGACCGATTTCCGGTTCCCAGACGTACTTGAGGCGCCGATCGCCCTGTCTTGCTTCTACCACCTCGCGGGTGCGCGAAATCGAACTTTCGGGGCTGGCATAATCGCTAGAAGCGTTATCCACTACTACTACTTCAAAGTTGTCGGGAAAATCCTGTACCAGCAAGCTGTCGATCGCCCCACCTAAATAGGCGGCGCGATTGTGGGTGCAAATAATCGCTGATATCTGAGGATGATCTGGCATAAATAACAGCTTGGGAAATACGGGGGTTCTCGATCGACTTACTCTGATATTGTCTCATCAATGCTATTATCGCTTAAAAAGCATTTGGTAGTTGGCCGTTTAAATCATAATTGGTAATTGCTAATTGGGAATTGGCAATTGGGAATTATGTTTAATCCTTTGTATGTGACCACGCCCAAAGAAGGGAGACAATCCCGCAACATTAGTCGTGAGCAGCCCAAAAATTTTAACCAAACTTCAATCTCCCAAAATCATTTGTTGTGGAGTAAATCTAAAATCTAAAATCTAAAATTTAAAATCGACTGACTAATGACTAACTCAGAACCCACCACATCTAGACAATTAATCTTAGTAACTGGGCCGGCCCGAAGCGGCAAAAGTGAATGGGCCGAAACTCTGGCGGCGGGTTCGGGAAAACAAGTAATCTATGTGGCTACCGGTCAGGTTGATGAAGCCGATTTGGAGTGGCTTCGTCGCCTCGATCAGCACCGAAATCGCCGTCCTGTTGATTGGACAACTCTAGAAGTGCCGATCGAATTATCGGCTGTTGTGCGGGCCAGCAAGCCCTCAGATTGCTTGTTAATTGATTCTCTGGGAACTTGGACAGCAAATCTTTTGGAACAAGAAGCGGCTGTTTGGGCTACTACGCAGCAAGATTTGCTCGCTAGTTTGAAGTCGGCGGCGGCTGATGTAATTTTGGTAGGGGAAGAAACCGGATGGGGCGTTGTGCCTGCTTATCCGGCGGGGCGGCTGTTTCGCGATCGCCTCGGTACTCTCGTGCGCCACATCGGGGCGATCGCGGATAATGTTTATCTCGCCACCGGAGGTTACGCCTTGGATCTAAGGGCTCTGGGTACCCCGCTGCCACCCGTAGCGAAAAATTAACAGCCGGAGTCGCGATCGACAAGAGAGAAAAAATATCGGTTTCCCGATAGACAATTTTAACTGAAACTCAGGTATAATTTTAACTAAGATTGACAACTCAAGAGTCACATAAATTAGTCAAAAAACATACTCCCTAGGGCGAAGCGCAGAATAATTTGACATGAGGAATAGCCAAATTGGGAAAATATGTAAAAGATAAAGTGTCTCTTAAGAAAGAGTGAGGATTTCCCATTAAAATCTAAAATAATCAATTAGTTGAAAGGTTGACTAAAAGTTATGGCATCAGATAGTGAAGTAAGAAAATATATTGCTTACTGGTTTCAGTTAGGCAAAAAAGTATTAATTCGCAACGGTTCCGAAGCGCTGCTGCCCAAATCGGTAAATGCGGGCGATCGTTACAGCCAGGAATTTGAAGACTGCTGGCAAAAAATCATCTCCCGCGACAGCGGAGACTGTTACCTCGAAGGCACAAACGAAACAATTGCCCAACTGCTGACACCAGCTTGGGAAATCAGTCCCTGCGCGCGCTGCGCTATGCCCGTAGTGTTCCAACAAACCGGAATGCCCCCGGAGTTCTGTCCCTGTAACGACTTACCGAACTGGCCCGATACCGAAATGCCCCAACCTCGATCGCCCGTCAGCAGCCAATCGCAACTATCAGGCATTCGCGATCGACTCCAAAGATCCAGCGGGGAGTAAGTATATAAGAAGGAAGAAGGGTCTTCTTCCTTAAATTGTTACAATATATTTACAATGCTTCACACTAGGTCTGATTTATGAATGTCAAGACAGTATCGCCAGCCTCCCCGCAAACTTATGCAAATTCAGGGACTCAGGCTGTACTCGGCAATCTCCAAGATGCAAATACAATTCCCCTGCAAGCAGTACCAGTATCACTAGAGACGGAGGTCGCCACTCCCGAACCGCTCAAATCAGCCAGAGACATAGCTTTCGAGTTAGCCGGAGATGCTGTTCGGTACGATCCAGTGGCGATCGCAGCCCTGTACCGAAATCGACCCCTACAAGTTTGGGGAAGGCTGTCGAGCGTTGTTTGGACATTTTTTAGCTTTGCCTTCAGTGTGTGGTTCGACGGCAAAACAGGTCGTACCGCCACCAACGAAAAGCGTCGCGCCGTCCGACTGCGGGAAATTCTCGGCCAACTCGGCCCAGCTTTCATCAAAATCGGACAAGCACTTTCAACACGCCCCGACTTAGTACCGCCAGTATATTTAGAAGAACTAACAACGCTGCAAGACCAATTGCCAGCATTTCCCAACGAAGTAGCATATCAATTCATCCAAGAAGAATTGGGAGCCCACCCCAAAGACATCTACGCAGAAATCACCCCCGATCCGATCGCCGCAGCATCTCTCGGACAAGTTTACAAAGGCAAACTCAAAACCGGAGAAACAGTCGCAATCAAAGTCCAGCGACCAGGTTTAGCCGAAAACATCGGCTTAGATATCTACATCCTCCGGCGTCTTGCAGTTTGGGCACAAAACAACTTCAAAATAATTCGCAGTGACCTCGCAGCCATTATGGACGAGTTGGGCGAGCGCATTTACGAAGAAATGGACTACACCCACGAAGGTCAAAATGCCGAACGGTTTGCCCAACTCTACGGCCACATCAAAGACATTTACGTTCCCAGCATCTACTGGGAATATACCCGCCGTCGCGTCTTAACAATGGAGTGGATCACCGGCATCAAACTCACGAATTTAGAGGCCGTTAAAGCTCAAGGAATCGACGCTCCTTACTTAATTGAAGTGGGGGTGCAGTGCTCTCTCAGACAACTTCTCGAACACGGTTTCTTTCACGCCGACCCGCATCCCGGCAATCTTTTGGCAACTCCTGACGGTCAATTAGCTTATCTCGATTTCGGGATGATGAGCGAAGTTAAACCTTATCAGCGATACGGCTTGTTGGAAGCGGTGGTGCATTTGGTGAACCGCGACTTTGAAGGTTTAGCAAAAGATTATGTCAAGTTGGAATTTTTAACGCCCGATACGGATTTGACGCCAATTATTCCAGCTTTGGCGGGCGTTTTTAACAATGCTTTGGGTGCTAGCGTTGCCGAACTGAATTTCAAAAGCATTACTGACGAACTCTCGGCCGTAATGTACGAATATCCTTTCCGAGTTCCAGCTTACTATGCTTTGATTATTCGATCGCTCGTTACGTTAGAAGGGATTGCCATTAATGTCGATCCAGAATTCAAAGTGTTGAGCAAAGCTTATCCTTACGTAGCAAAACGGCTGTTGAGCGACCCCGCACCGGAATTGAGAGCATCCCTGCAAGATTTGCTGTTCAAACAAGGCGAATTCCGCTGGAACCGCTTAGAAAACTTGCTCAACAATGCCCGTGAGAGCGACGATTACGATGTCAGCAAAATCTTGAACCAAGCATTAGAATATTTATTTTCCGAAAGAGGAGATTTCATTCGCGATCGTATTGTCCTGGAATTAGTCAAAAGTCTGGACACACTTTCCACCAACGCTTTTGCTAACGCCAAAGCTGTAGTCGGCGAATGGTTTGGAGTCAAGGCAAATCAACCTGTGGTTTCACCAACTGAACAAAAAAACTTAGAACACATCAAGCGGATTTGGGATATTTTGCAATCAACTCCCGGTTTTGACACGATGAAAGTATTGCAGCTTCTTCCGCAGTTGTTGGTGAAACCGGAAGTGCAGAATATGGGGCAGAAAGTAGTCGGCGGTTTAGCTCAAAGAGCTGTTGCTAGGGTAATTCGTGAGTTTTTGCTTTCGCAGGAACCGGAGGCGATTCCCGTGAATGGAAGCTACCCTAAAACTTCGCCTCAGTTGTCTTTGCCTGCGGCGAAGTAGTGGGATGGGGATGTTTTTTGACCGCAGATATTAGCAGATAAACACAGATGAACGCAGATGAAATTTCGTCTGCGTTCTTTTAATTAAGTTAATGCTGTAGCTGCTGGTAATATCGTTTCTGGTAGCATCGGAATTATATCATGTCCGATCGATCTACCTCGATTTTTGTAGGGGTTTCCCTCACCAAGAATATCTGCCAATAATTGACAATCTCAAAAACCCGCCCGATCGGCATATTATAATTAATTGATCGCACATGATATTAATAGACATTGGGTTCCCAGAGATTTTCTGGGCATTTCTACATCGCAGAGTTAATCATGGGTAGTGTCGCTTGAACTCAGAAGATCGATCGACAAATCAGGTAAAATCCAAAATTGCGTTAAGAGGTGATAATGGAACCTCTGAGCTACCGCCCCTGAGCTACCTATGGTGGAACTATGAATGCAGTCGAAATCGAAGAAGCAGTTTCCAGGCTGGCTGAAGCGCCCTTTGACTCGGAAGAGTTCCCCTTTGCCTTCCTCGAAGCCTTTGGTAACAAGCCGACGACTCTCAAGCGGCTCAAAAGCAAAAGCGGTGGCTCCAACCAATCGGATCTCGGTGGCGTGCTCCAGCGTAACAATATCCATGTGAAGGTTTGCCCGGAAGGCGAGGTGACAAACACCCTCACGGCCTTGCGGGATAGTGCGGCGACGGCTCGGTATAAGGTTAAGTTTATCCTGGCCACCGATGGCAAAAGTTTTGAGGCGGAAAACCTCGCTGATGGGGAGATAGTCGCTTGCGATTACCCGGACTTTCACAACCATTTCGGTTTTTTCCTGCCCTTGGCGGGCATTACGACAGTCAAGCAGATCCGGGAGAATGCCTTTGATATCAAGGCTACGGGGCGCCTCAACCGCCTGTATGTGGAGCTGCTGAAGGAGAACCCGGAGTGGGACAAGGCCGATCGCCGGGAAGCGTTAAATCACTTCATGGCGCGACTAATCTTCTGTTTCTTTGCGGAGGATACGAATATCTTTCACAGCAATGCCCTCTTCACTGCCACCATCGAACAAATGAGTGCGAGTGATTCGTCGAATACGCACGAGGTGCTGTCGGAGATGTTTCGGGCGATGTGTACGCCGCTTAAGGATCGGGAGGCGGCGAAGATTCGGAATTGGGCAGATGGATTCCCCTATGTGAATGGAGGGCTGTTTTCGGGCGGGGTGGCGGTGCCGCGTTTTAGCAAGATTGCCCGATCGTACCTGCTTCATGTTGGCAATCTGGACTGGACAAAGATTAATCCCGATATTTTCGGCTCGATGATTCAGGCGGTGGCGGATGATGAGGAGCGGGGTGCGTTGGGGATGCACTATACGAGTGTGCCCAATATCCTCAAGGTGTTGAATCCGCTGTTTTTGGATGATTTGCGGGAGCAATTGGAGGCAGCGGGGGAGAATGCCCGTAAGTTGCTGAATTTGCGGCAACGGATAGCGCGAATTCGGGTGTTCGATCCGGCTTGTGGATCGGGGAATTTTCTGGTGATTGCGTATAAGAAGATGAGGGAAATTGAGGCGGAGATTAATCGTCTTCGGGGTGAGCCCGATCGCAAATCTGATATCCCGCTGACGAATTTTCGGGGAATTGAATTGCGTCACTTTTCCTGTGAGATTGCGCGGTTGGCGTTGATTATTGCGGAGTATCAATGTGATGTGATGTATCGAGGGCCAAAGCTGGCGCTGGCGGAGTTTTTGCCACTGAAGGATGATAACTGGATTACCTGTGGGAATGCGTTGCGGTTGGATTGGTTGAGTCTTTGTCCGCCGACAGGGACAGGGGTGAAGGTGCAGCGGGAGGATTTGGATTTGTTTGGCGAGACGCGGGAAGTGGCGGAGATTGATTTTGAGAATGAGGGCGGAGAAACTTATATCTGCGGAAATCCTCCGTATTTAGGGGGAAAAAGCCAGACAAAAGAGCAGAAGGAAGAATTATTAAATACGTTTGGGTCTAAAAGTAAAATTGGAGAACTCGACTATGTTACTGGATGGCTAAGAAAAGGTGCAGAGTATTTGATTCAAAATGACGCTCGCGTTGCCTTTGTTGTAACCAACTCAGTTAACCAGGGTGCTCAAGTTCATCAATTATGGCCTCAAATTTTTGAGCTAGGTGTTGAAATATTTTTTGCTCATCGAGACTTTAAATGGGCTAATAATGCAAGTCGAAATGCCGCTGTAATTTGCTCTATCATTGGACTTAAACTGAGAAACAGTGAAATAAAGAATCTTTTCGGCAATAATCTTGCTCAAAAAGTTTCCTGCATTGGTCCATACTTAATTCCCGGAAATGAAACAATTGTAAAACAAGCCCTTGAGCCAATTTCAGAATTAATGCCAATTATTACGGGCAATAGTCCATATGATGGAGGAAATCTAATGCTATCAGGACAAGAAAAATTGGATATAGTACAACGTTTTCCTGAAGCTAATCATCTCATCAAAAATGTCTATGGTGCTAGAGACTATATTAATGGAGAACAACGTTATTGTCTTTGGATTGATGATGAAAACATAGATATAGCAAATAGTATTCCCGAAATCAAAGAGAGAATTGAAAAAGTTCTTGAATTTCGCTCTGGTGGCGGAGAAGTTGCAAAAGGTTTAACTAATTTTTCGCATAGATTCCGTTATACACATCAAGCTAAAAAACATTTAATTATTGCTCCTAGGGTTTCGTCAGAGCGTCGATATTATATTCCTTTCGGCTTGCTTTCTAAGAACTGTATTGTGAGTGATTCAGCCCAAGCAATATACGATGCGGAACTTTGGCACTTAGCAATTTTACTAAGTTTGATACATATGTCATGGGTTCGTGTTGTTGCGGGCAAGTTAAAGACTGATTTGCGGTATTCTTCAGCCCTTTGTTACAACACCTTCCCCGTCCCCACCCTCACCGACCAAAACAAAGCCGACCTCACCCGCTGCGCCGAAGATATCCTGCTAGCGCGAGAGCACTATTTCCCAGCCACGATCGCGGATATGTACGATCGCGATCGTATGGATACCGAATTCCCTCTGGTTAGGGAAGCGCACGATCGTAATGACGAAATCCTGGAACGAATCTACATTGGTCGCCGCTTCAAAAACGACACCGAACGCCTCGAAAAACTGTTTGAATTGTACACAAAAATGACCAGTCAGCCAGCGCCCCTCAACAAGTCTGCCAAACGTAAAACCAAAGGAGAAAAATGATGATGGCAAAAGATTTAACTTCATCGCCACTCGATCGCCAAAATATCCTCAACAATCGCTATGCCCTAGAAAAAATAGAAGAATACTTGGGATTAGGAGGCACTTACTATGAAGAAGAACTGCTATTTACCAAACAACAACTGATTGAAATTTTCGGTATCAGCGAAAGTACAATTGAAAAGTATCTATCCAGTCACAACGATGAGCTGAAGACTAATGGCTATAGGGTGCTACGAGGTCAGAAACTTCGAGAGTTCAAGACTTTGATGGATGCTACCGTAACTGATTACGGTACCAAAACCACAGTCTTAGGGGTTTTCACCTTCCGGGCGACTCTAAATCTAGCAATGGTGCTAGTGGAGAGCGATCGGGCCCGTGCAATTCGATCGCGCATCTTAGATATAGTCATTGACGTAATGGCAGAACGGGCAGGCGGACATACCAAATACATTAACCAGAGAGATAACAATTACTTACCAGCAGTCTATCAAGAATTTAGCTATCGTAAAACCTTTACCGATGCCCTTGATAATTACCTCGACATGGGTAAATTTAAGTATGGCATTTACACCAACAAAGTGTATCAGATTGTTTTCCGAGAGAAAGCCGAAGAATATAAGCAGATATTAAGTTTGGGTAAAAACGATTGTCCCCGTGATACCATGTATGCCGAAGTTCTCATCGCCATTGCCAGTCTAGAGAATGGTTTGGCAGCAGAATTGAAAGCCGAGTCAGAAAAGGTGGGACGAAAGCTGAAACAAAAAGAGGTTGATTCGCTATTGGAAGCGGCAGAGGAAAACCCCTATCTAAAACCCATTATTGAAGATGCCCGCATCAAAATGGCCAGTCGCGATCTAGGCTTTCGGGATGCTCTGCATCAACAATTAGAAGCGTATATCCAAAGTGTTC
Organism: Microcoleus sp. w2-18bC1; assembly: GCF_036700365.1. Taxonomy (NCBI): domain Bacteria; kingdom Bacillati; phylum Cyanobacteriota; class Cyanophyceae; order Oscillatoriales; family Microcoleaceae; genus Microcoleus; species Microcoleus sp. w2-18bC1. The sequence continues at coordinate 7,019 of NZ_JAUBOS010000068.1, read as the reverse complement.
CAGAGAGCGACTTTGAGAAATTTTTAGGAGAAACCAGCCGTTCTTTAGAAGAGCAACTTTCCGATCCGGCTCTTTTGGCTGTATTTAAGCGATTGAAGGATCGGTAAGTTATGGCAGCAGCTTTTTTTTACTTTGACATTCATTATGCGATCGAGCTGCATGATTGGATTATCGAAAAATCAGGGGGCTTTCCGGGTTCTAATAATCCGAGTCTACTAGAGAGCGCATTAGAACATATTCAAAACGATCTCTATTATCCTGAGATTCACCACAAATTAACTCACCTAGTTTTTGCTGTCAACAAGTTTCATGCTTTTTATGACGGAAATAAACGCTCTAGTATTGCATTGGGAGCTTATTTTCTAAAGCTCAATGGTTACGATTTTGTGGTAATAAAGTTTGTCCTAGAAATGGAAAATATCGCCGTCTGGGTAGCAGAAGGAAAACTTTCTAAAGAGTTTTCATGTGAACTGATTGAGTCTCTTATTTTCGAGGAAGATTTCAGTGAAGAACTTAAGTTTAAGTTGGCGCTTGCTGTCATGGGCGATATTGATTCTAATGGTTAGCTTAGCTAGAGCAGAGTCGTTACCTCCCTTTTTGGGCGTAAAAGTGCTTATACCAATTTTAAAAAAGAATGCAACAGTATTCTTGTTCCCCCCCTTGGCAAGGGGGGGCTAGGGGGGGGTCGAAGAGTGTTGCACGATTGTAGAGAAATGGTATTAAATGCAAATCCACATGACGAAGCTCCAAAGCTTAAAACCCTTATGAATGAAGGATTTAAGTGCTTAAAAGCAAATGGGAGTCACCCCGAAACCATGCCCCCCAACCTCCGCGCAGACCACGCTACCCCAAAGAAGTCGCTGCTCGATCGTAATGACGAAATCCTGGAACGAATCTACATCGGTCGCCGCTTCAAAAACGACACCGAACGCCTCGAAAAACTGTTTGAATTGTATACAAAGATGACCAGTCAGCCAGCACTGCCAAAAAAATCCGCCAAACCTAAAGGAGGTAAATGAGGAGAAGTGCGATGGCTGCGCCCCGGCTTGCGCCTACGAGCTACCAAAATGACCCGTTAAATACAGAATGTTAAAATCAGACTAGCCCCTTATAGCCAAACAAGCCAATGCTAACCCTAGACCAACTCATTTCAGAAGCCACTGCATTACCAGATGCAGCCAAGGCTATCCTCATTGACAAAATTGTGGAGAGCATGGAAAGACAAATCGATCGAGATATTTTATTAGAAGGCGTGCAGAAAGCTCAAGAACGCATTGCCGAAATTGATAGCGGCGCAGTTCAAACCATTCCCGGAGATATTGCCTTAGCCCAAATACGGCAACTTGCACAGCAATGAAATATGAATTTCACCCAGTCGCCTTGCAAGAATATGCAGAGGCTGTGCAATCTAGACTTGAAGGGTTTTACGAATATCGTCGATTTAACTAACTGGCTTCAGCAAAAGAATTAAAAATTCTCAACTATCTCATAATCAAGCCGACCATATTCCCGCCTCGACTGAATGAAGCGAATTCTTGAGAACATACTAAGTAAATAATTACATGGACATTAATGCCTCTATCATTGACCAACGATTAGCATCAGTCGTTAACGAGATTCGTCAAAAGTCCGCCGAAGAATTGCACATCCAAGATGAAGGTAAAATCAAGTCTCTCGCATTTGTATACCTATGTGTTAGAACCATCTTGGATTTAGAAGATGACGACGCTTTCGAGTGCCTGACCGAAGGATCTGGTGACTTTGGCGTAGATGCCATGCACATTTCCGAAGAGTATGATGGTGAATTTACAGTTAGCTTGTTTCAAGCAAAATACAAAAACAAGCTAGCAGGAGATTCTAACTTTCCCCAAGAAGGCATTGAAAGTTTAATCAACGCAATTCAATACTTATTTAATCCAGCAGCTAGACTAGAACATATTAATCAACGACTGCTCGCAAAAGTCGAAGAAGCTCGTAGTTTGATTCGGGATGGTTACATCCCACAGGTTCGGGCATTAGCCTGTAACAATGGCCTAAATTGGAATGCGTCTGCACAGGAAGCTATTGAACGCACTGGCTTCGGCAGTCAAGTTACGTGGGAGCATATTAATCATGAACGCTTGGTCAAAATTCTGCAAGCTTCCAAACCCGTAAAAGATTCTTTGCAACTAAGTGGCAAGGCGATCGTTGAAGATATGGAATTTAGCCGAGTATTAGTTGGCAGAATTTCCGTCACCGAAATCGCATCACTAATTGAACGACATGGTGAACGATTATTAGAGCGGAATATTCGTCGTTACTTAGGCTTGCAAGGTAATCGCGTCAATGAGGCTATTAGAAACACTTTAACCAGCAATGAGAAGAACAATTTCTACTTTTACAATAATGGGATAACCCTAACTTGTGAAAACTTTTCGTACAACGCTTTGCAAGATGGTAATTATCAGGTGCGTGTCGAAAATTTACAAATTATCAATGGAGGTCAAACCTGTCTGACCATATTCAAAACTTTGCGTGACAACAATTTGCTTCATGAAAATGCCCAAGCTTATGTTCTGCTTCGGCTTTATCAATTACCTCATGAAAACGAAAGTTTAGTTCAAAGAATCACTTATGCTACTAATAGTCAAAATCCCGTAGATCTTAAAGATTTACGCGCTAATGACGAACTCCAGCAAAGACTGGAAATAGATATTCAGCAATTAGGATTCAATTACCGCCGGAAGCGTTCTGATTCTAGTACCCGTCCGATAGATATTACTTCAGGAGTAGCTGCTGAAGCCATACTATCTGTTTGGCGAGAAAAGCCTCATCAAGCAAAATTCTTCTCGCGCGAGCATTTCGGAAAACTTTATGACGCAATTTTCACCGACCAATTGAGCGGATCGCAAGTTGTAATTGCCGTTCAGCTTTACAGAATTGCAGAAAATCGTCGCAAAAGACCAAATCCTGCCGATCCAGATGTTGTTCGCTATGCTTCATGCTTTATTGCCATGCAGATGGGACGCAAGCTTCTTGCTGATTTGAATATTCAGATGAAAGACATTAGCCATCAGAATTTTAAATCTGCACAGCATCTGATTGAACAAAATAGCGAAGCCTATTTCGATGCCTCAGTACAGGATATTCAACGTGCGCTGCAAGATCTTTATGGGGAACAAGAGATTTCCTTACAGCAGCTATCTGCAACCTTTCGGCGTGGCGATTTAATCAGTAGACTTTGACTTACCAAAATGAATGTCCGATAAGTGCTACCGAACAGCCTGTCAATCGCAAAACCAAAGTTTACCACCCATGAGCAAGCCGATCGCGATTCCCTCAGTTTCCGTCACCTACGCCCAGGATGGCACCTCCACCCGCCCCAACGCCCTCGGTATGCGCCCCATGCAAGAACGCGCCTACCAAAAGCGCGGCGAACAATACCTCCTGATCAAATCGCCCCCCGCCTCCGGCAAAAGTCGTGCATTGATGTTTATCGCCCTGGACAAACTAGAGAACCAGAACCTCAAACAAGCTATCATCGTCGTGCCAGAAAAGGCGATCGGCTCCAGCTTCCACGATGAGCCGCTGAGTCAGTTTGGCTTTTGGGCCGATTGGCAAATTGAACCGAAGTGGAATCTCTGCGACGCACCGGGAAACGACGGCGGCAAAGTGGGCGCGGTGCAGAAGTTTCTAGCCAGCGGTGCCAAGATTCTGGTCTGCACTCACGCCACATTCCGCTTTGCCGTGGACAAATTCGGTATCGAAGTCTTAGACGATCGCCTGATCGCCATAGACGAATTTCACCATGTTTCGTCCAACCCAGACAACAAGCTGGGCGATCGTGTCCGCCAACTCATGGCCCGCGACAAAACCCACATCATAGCCATGACCGGCTCCTACTTTCGCGGCGATGCCGAAGCCGTCTTGCACCCCGAAGACGAATCCCGATTCGATACCGTCACCTACACCTACTACGAACAGCTCAACGGCTACCAATACCTCAAGCAACTCGACATTGGCTACTACTTCTACGCGGGTAGCTACACCGACGAAATCGTGCAGGTGCTAAACCCCAAAGAGAAAACCATCCTGCACATTCCCAACGTCAACTCCCGCGAAAGTACGAAGGACAAGATCCGCGAGGTGGAGCACATCATCGAGGAACTGGGCGAATGGCAAGGCACCGACCCCAAGACGGGATTTCAACTGGTTAAAACCGCCGACGGCACGATTCTCAAAATCGCCGATCTCGTAGACGACGACCCCACCAAACGGGATAAAGTCGCCACCGCCCTAAAAGACCCCACCCATAAGAACAATCGCGATCGTGTGGACATCATTATCGCCCTCGGCATGGCGAAAGAAGGTTTTGATTGGATCTGGTGCGAACACGCCCTGACGATCGGCTACCGCTCCAGTTTGACAGAGATTATTCAGATTATCGGTCGTGCCACCCGCGATGCACCAGGGAAAACCCGCGCTCGGTTCACCAACCTGATTGCCGAGCCGGATGCCGCCGAATCTGCCGTCACCGAGGCAGTGAACGACACGCTCAAAGCCATTGCAGCCAGCCTACTGATGGAGCAAGTGCTCGCGCCACGCTTCGAGTTCAAACCCAAGCGCCCCGACAATCAACCAACACCGGGCTTCGACTACGGGGAAGATGGTTACAATCCTGGCAAGTGCAACGTGGGCATCAATCCAGAGAGAGGCCTGATTCAAATGGAAATTAAGGGATTAGCCGAACCCAAGAGCCCGGAAGCCGAACGCATCTGCCGCGAAGACTTGACCGAACTGGTGACGGCATTTGTCCAAGATAAGCCCGCGATCGAGCGCGGCCTATTTGATGAAGAACTGGTGCCAGAAGAACTAACCCAAGTTCGCATGGGCAAAATCGTCAAAGAGAAGTTCCCAAATCTAGAAGCGGAAGATCGAGAAGCCGTCCGCCAACACGCGATCGCCGCCCTAACCCTTGTCCAGCAAGCTAAAAAAACCATGAACGAAAGTGGTGGGCAGTACGCCACAAATCCTGGTGGTGGGGAAGCAGTGAAAAACACCTCACTCCTCGATGGGGTGAGGAAGTTCGCCCTATCGGTAACAGACCTCGATATGGATCTGATCGATCGCATCAATCCCTTTGGCGAAGCCTATGCCATCCTGGCTAAGTCCATGAGCGAAGAACGGCTGAAGCAGGTGGCAGAAGTCATTGCGGCTAAGCGAGTAACCCTTAGCGTGGAAGAAGCGCGGGAATTAGCCAAACGGGCGCTGCGGTTCAAGCAAGAAAAAGGCAGGTTGCCCTCTCTCACAGCAGTCGATCCCTGGGAAAAACGGATGGCAGAAGGAGTTGCCTTCCTGCAACGCAAAGTGAAGGAGGAAACTAATGCCTAAGTACACCACCGATGATGATTTGGAATTGCTGGGTGAATTGGGCATGGACATGACCCCCGAACCCTCCGGCCAGCGTTCTGCCAGAGAAGAGCGGATCATCGCAGGCTTTGAGGAGATCGAGCGGTTTGTGGAAGAATATGGCAGACTGCCCCAGCATGGGGAAGATCGGGATATCTTCGAGCGGCTTTATGCAGTACGGCTCGATCGCCTGCGAGAATCGGAGGAATGTCGCGCCGTCTTGGAACCGCTAGACTCACGCGGACTGTTAGATGCTGAGACTGATGCCAGCCTGATCACAGAAAGCAATCTGACAGATGAAGCACTGCTGGCCTCCCTGGGAGTCGATGCAGCCTCAGAGAACGACGTTACCCAGCTTACTCATGTGCGATCGCGCAGCGAAATCAAAGCAGCCGAGGAAATCGCCCAACGTACTCCCTGCCAGGACTTTGATGAATTCAAACCCATCTTTGACAAAGTGCAACGGCAATTGCAGTCGGGGGAACGGCAAACCATCAAATACCAGGACTATGCGGCTGTAAAGGAAGGTGATTTGTTCATCCTTGATGGGCAGAAGGTGATGGTGGTCGATATGGGTGAGCCATTTGTCAGCGACTATGGGCGATCGGACTGCCGGCTGAGGGTGGTTTATGACAATGCCACCGAGAGCGATTTGCTGTTGCGATCGCTCCAGCGTGCTTTAAATAAAGACAAGGCCAGCCGCCGCATCACCACCCCAGATTTCGGCCCTCTATTTTCCCATATTGAAGCAGCAGACGACTTACCAACGGGCTATATTTACGTGCTCAGGAGCCAATCGGATCATCCCTTCATTGCCGAGAATCGGTTTATTATTCACAAGATCGGCGTCACCGGAGGAGACGTAAAAAGCCGAATTGCCAACGCCAAGAAAGACCCCACCTATCTGCTAGCAGATGTGGAAATCGTCGCAACATTCAAACTGGCAAATATGAACCGGAAGCGACTTGAGGCACTCCTTCAGAAGTTCTTCGCCAGCGCTCGATTGGATTTGGAATTACAGGATCGCTTCGGTATACCAGTGCAGCCAAGGGAGTGGTTCTTCGTTCCACTAGAAGCCATTGAAGAGGCGATCGAAAAAATCAAGGAAGGAACCCTCGATCAATTCCGGTACGATCTGGAAACAGCAAAGCTCACGCGATCGTAAGGCTCGATCACAACAATAGCTAATATCAAATCCCGTAGCATAATTATTCATATCTCTCTTCTCTCCCTCTGTGTCCTCTGTGTTCTCTGCGGTTAAATCATGACCAGGCAACGGTCAACGATACAACCCGGATTTGATATTACAAACCGAAAAAACTGCAAAAAACCCGGTTTCTTGAAGAAACCAGGTTTTTATCTATTCGATCGCCCTCAAGCAAATCTACAATTACTACAAGGTAGAAGTGCCACTTAAATCGCTACTTGTTGGTAGCTGAATGGGACTAGGATTCGCATTGAGTAAGAGGTCAGCTTCCTGACCAGAAGGATTAGCAGTAGGAGCGATCGCACTACCAACAGTCGTCGCTGTCAAAGGAATAATTGGCTGAGTTTGAGCCCACATTCCGCAGATATTCAAGCAGAGGTAAAGGAAGATAGATTTGGCAACAATAAACTCCCAAACGATTGCA
>NZ_JAUBOS010000067.1:0-34790 GCF_036700365.1 Microcoleus sp. w2-18bC1 | reverse complement strand
AACTTATATTTAACTCGGCTTGAAGATATCGATCGCTCTTATTCTTGATGTGCGATCGATTATTCAGCAAGCCCTATATATATTTAAGTGGTGTTTGCATTTCTTGGACTTTAGTGAGGGAGGTTGAGGTCTCAGATTGAGCAGATCGCCCTTAACAATTCCTCTGATTCAAAATCCAGAAGCTGACACGACACGGTACTCTCACCCTGATCAAACTCCCAGGAATCGATCGCCCGCCAATACACTCTCCTCAATTACACCCCGAGACTCCTTTAGTTACGCCAGTTATCAGCCTTTGATGAGCGAGCGCGAGTTGGTCTCCTCAACATCTACATCTAAAAAGTGCAAGTGACTCTCTTCCTCAGTATTGACAGCAATCACCAAACCTTTATTCCCCCAGGGAGCTATCGCCCGGGGTGAGGAGGGGCTGCTAAAATTCCCTACTTGAATTCCTTGACTGTTTAACACTTCTATCTGCCCCCCGACATCTGCTAATACCCATCCCCAATTAGCCACACAAGCAGACACGGGCAAACTTTCCAGGGGAATTCGCGCTACCTTGAGCGGCCACAATTTCATCAACAGCACCGCCGCTTTACCACCTTGGGGAATTCCCAGCAAAGTATAAGGCTCAGGTGTCAATAGGATCTGTCCGACGCTGGCAGATAACCGCACAGAACCCACCGGCGTGCCGCGGCGAGTGTAAACTCTAAAAATAGTTTGGGGATTTTTTGTTTCGTTGTCCGGCCAAACGGCTAAGACGTGTCGCCGATCCAAAAACATTAATTCTGGTAAATAGTGTTCTGGTAACGGCACAGTAGCGATCAGCTTCAGGGCTTTTTCCCGATCGCCCGCCGTGCTGTTTCCAGCTAAAGAATAAAAACGCAGTTCGCCGGGAACCGCTACTGTCAACCAGTTGCCGTGAGAGTCAATAGCAGCTTTTAAAGCATCTGGGCCTTGCCTCAAACCCATATCCAACAGGCACTGAGGCTCCCAAGAGCGCTCATTGAGCCAGTAAAGTTTTTGCGGAGTAAGAACGCAGCAGCCGTGGGAACTCGGTAAAATGCCACGCACAATTTCCGCCATTAATGAAATAGAAGTAGAAATTTCTCCTGTAACTAGCTGTTTTCCCGGCTGAGACCAAACCTTGACCTCTGTACCTACAGCAGCATATAGATAGGTTTCAGTGGCAATTAAAGCGGTCAACGGTGCAGGAAGTATCAGTGGCTTTGGCTGCGAAAGCGAATAGCGCGCAGTCCCAAGTAAATTAATAGCCGACTGTGATGCTTCTTCCTCTTCAACTTCCAGCAAAGAGTCAGTTTCCGACTTCAGACTTTTATCACTACTGGTTGTGGGGCTTTCCCAAGGAATAATGCAGTCGCCCAATTGCCTGACAGCGGGGTCGTACATGATCAGTCGCAGAGCTTGAGCCATTTGGGAAGCACTGGCAAAACGGCGGGCTGGCAGCTTTTCTAAAGATTTTTTAACTATTGCTTGCAAAGGTTCGGGGATGGCGTCGGGAAATTGCAAGCGTTGATTCAGGTGCGCCCACCTCAAGTCTCCGGGGGTTCCCCCGAAAGGGCGGTAGCCCATTAGCAATTCAAACAGCAGAATGCCTACTGCATATATATCTGACATCGGGGAAAAAAGACCGTAAAACCGCTCAGGGGCCATGTAAGCGGGGGAACCTACGGTAGCGTCGGGAGAAAGTTCTTGGTGGAGGCGAGTGGTACCAATTTCTGGCAGCCGACGCGCGATGCCAAAGTCAGACAGCCGGGGCGACCAACCTTTGGCCCCTAAAGTTAGGAGGATATTTTCGGGTTTGATGTCGCAGTGAACTACGCCTCGGCGGTGGGCGTAGTCTAAGCCTGCTAAAACTTCCATGACTAGCTGCAAACCTTCGAGCAAACGCAAGGGGCGCTCTTGTTTGAGCAGGTTGCGGAGGGTTCCTCCCTCGCAGTAGTCCATAACCAAGTACCTGCCTGTAGCTGTGTGTTCTAGAGCTCGGCAGGTAACGATGTTCGGGTGCTGCAAGGTGATCAGAAACCACAGCTCTCGCAAGAATTCGCTAGTTGGGGCTTTTTGATGACTAAGTTCTTTGAGAGCAACCAGTTGGCTGGTGAGGCGGGAGTCCTGGGCGGGAGCTTCTCGAACGCTGGCACAAAAGACTCGACCAAATTGTCCTTGTCCGACTAGCCCTAAAATACGGTACTTAGAATGTTGCATCGGTCTAATTATAGAAAAAGCTTGAGCTAGTATTAAAATATGTAAATAATTCTGACAAAAATTCAAATTTTTGAACCCCTCGCCAGGTACAGCCTATGTTATCTCAGGTTCATTCTCAGCCTCTTTGAGAGCGATCACACTGTCGCACCTACTAAAATCCTTGAGCTTCGGAATCACTATCAATCTTGCCGGATGCCGGTACCCGATCTGGAACTACCTGTGGCTGCTATTTTAGTCGATCGCGACTATTACAGTTTTTTCAATGCCATCCAGAAAGTATCTAAAGTTTTAGCTTTTCAAGGCTAAGCTGGGGGATCGGGGCGAGGGAACAGCGATATGACCAAAACAGAAAGAAGTGCGGTTATGCCATAGGGGCTAGAGATCCAGAAGCCGATGCTGTCGTCAAGGCATCTTAACCTTTTTGAGTGTTAACCAATTTTTTTTGCGCTTTAAATAAGTTAATCGTAACTTGCTAAATACTGAACTTGACAGGAGCAAAGATCAATATGGTTAAAATTATTAAACTAGATCCAATTGCGGAGGAAATAGCAGTCGAAACCCGATCGAATATCCTGTCTGCCTTACTTTCCAAAGACTTAGACGTTCTCAAGGAATGCGGGGGGCGGGGAATGTGCGCTACCTGCCATGTTTACATTAAAGAAGGCATGGAAGGCTTGTCGGACATGAACCGCCGCGAGAGAAGGACGTTGGAAGTCATTACTACGGCTAAAGCCAATTCGCGACTTGCTTGTCAGGCTCAAATTATGGGTGAGGGTGTGGTTGTACAGTTGCCTGCGGGGATGTACATTAATGCGATTGAAAATGTCGAAGCTTTGATCGGCCGCCGGGCCCAGCAAGATTTATTACACCCAATTACGGGTCAAGTAGTTGTAGAATCGGGAAAGTTAATTACTCGTTCTATTGTTACACAGCTTAATGAAACCCGCTTTCAAGTAGGACAATATTTAGTTCGGACTAAAGAAGCTTAAAACTGATATGTTTGTATTTTAGTAGTAGAGAAAAATCTATGTTGAGCCAACTTGCGCGTTTGAGCATGGAAGCAGACGGACGCTACGCCAGTGCAGAAGAACTCCAATTTTTGAAAGACTACTTTCAGTCTTTGAATCACCGGATGAGTGCTTATAAAAAAATTCAAGCCTCTGAAACAGAAATTATGCGGCAAGTGGAAGCACAAATGCTCTCTCTAGACCCTGGTTTATTTCGGCGGGGGGCTAACGATATGACTGAAAAGTGCCGTGGAGATATTGTGCGGGTGTTGAGGCATTCGGCGGCAGCACTGTTGATTAATGATACGGAACGATTGCGCGATCGGCTACTACTTTGGTTGCAAACTATTTTAGGCGCTGTTCAAGTTAGAAATAGTGCGACCGTGACTTACGATGTGATGAAAAAGGTTCTCAAACAATATCTCACAGTGGAAGAAAGGAACCTATTTTTTCCGATTCTGGACATCAACCGCACTTTACTCGGCAAATAATCAAGGGGGTTGACAAGTTAACGCCGATAAACTGTGCCGTTAGGAAGAGTGGCTCCAATCAACTTCGCTCCCGTCAAATCCGCCTCAGTGAGAATGGCTCCCCGGAGGTTGGCTCCTGTCAAGTCAGCTTTCTGCAAGTTGGCTTTACTCAGGTTAGCTTTGCTCAAGTTAATTTCATGCAGGCAAGAATTAGAAAGGTCGGCATTGAGCAGGTAGGCTAGACTCAAGTTGGCTTTGCTGAGGTTGGCCCCGCTCAAGTTAGCTTCCATCAGATAGGCACCGCTCAAGTTGGCTTCGTTCAACAATGCCTCTGCCATATTAATTCCAGTTAAAAGTTTGCGGCTCAAGTCTACACCGCCCAGATCGGCTCCGCTGAGGTTAATACCGCTTAAGTGACTGCCATTCAAAGTAATGTTTCTCAGATAGGTTTTGCTGAGGTCTGCTTTGCACAAATTGGCTCTATCCAAGCAAGCTTCGCTAAGGTCTGATCCGATCAAGCACGCCCCGTTTAAATAGGCTTGAGTTAGGTTAGCTCGCCTGAGATTAGCTTTCAACAGGTTGGCTTTACTGAGGTTAGCACGGGTTAAGTTGGCTCCGGCTAGGTTGGCTTTGGATAATTCGGCTCCGGTGAGCTGTGCTTCGGTCAAGTCTGCCTCTTTCAGACTCGCTAGACTTAAGTAAGCATCTTTGAAGTTTGCTCCGTTGAGATTGGCTTTAATCAGATATGCTTTACTGAGATTAGCCTCGGTGAGAACGGCTTTGGTGAGGTTAGCGGCGCTCATATCAGCACCTATGAGATTAGCATTGGGAAGATTTGCTCCGGTCAGGTTTGCCCAATTCAGATGAGAGCCTGCTAGGTTGGCGCCGGTGAGATTGGCACCGATGAGATTGGCGCCGCTTAGACTGGCTGCCATGAGGTTGGCGCCGGTGAGATTGGCTCCGCTGAGGTCAGCTTTGCTGAGATTGGCTCGGCTCAGATGGGCTTTGGTGAGGTCCGCCCCGCTGAGGTTCGCACCGATTAAGTAGGGTCGTTGCTGGTGTTGGTTGAGGTTTGCCAAAATTAGAGTTGGGGCATCGCTGGAACGGTATAAATCGATCGGACTCAACACAATGCCGCGCAGATTTGCCAGTCTAAAATCTCTTTCGCCGGCTGCATATCGAGTTAGAAGTTCATTGGCGTCCATTAAGTTCTAGCAAAATGTTTGAGGTTTTGATGGCTTTTAAATTTTATGAGTTTCTAGAGTAAGTTATGAAGTTTCTAGCTGCTAGTTCTCATCAGGTTTTATTTGAATTGCTAAAACCTTATTTTTTAACTCACGAGCTTTTTTATAATTTAACTCACAGTTTTGATGATACGGTCGATAATATGGCTGCCCAAAAATCGATTTGACAGCTATTAGCAACAAACTAATAGCTGTCAAATAAGTCAGTTTTTTTGAAAAAGTTGACTGAGAATAGCTTCATGGTCTTTTCCTTCTTCGACCATAGAATCTGCTGGTTGGAGGCGCTCGCGCAGCCCTAAAATAAAGCGGTTGCAGTCCGAACCCAATGATTCGCAGGATGTTTGCAGACAGTGAAGTTCTCGACCCGTAAGCTGACTAAAGAACGCACTTAAAATACCTGCTTCTAAAAAACAGGCTGGTCGCTTAGACTTGGGAGCTGTTTTAGCAAAAAGAGAGTTAGCAATTTTTACTATTAAAAATCCCTGTTCGGAATAGCTGGGGTCAAATTCAAATGTTCCCCATCCATGAGTTTTCCAACACTGCTGTAAGGACTGAAGAAATTCTACCATTTCCATTTCAGAAACTGGCTGACCGTAGTATTCGCTAACTTCTTCGCAAAAACGCACGTAGAAGTTTTTACCCCACCAGCGACCGCAGTTGAAAAGCACGAGGCGAGAGGCTTGACCTGTTTCTTGTTCTAAGCCGATATAAATGGCTTGAATCAGTGTTTCTGGGAGTGCTAGAAGCCGATCGCCCCGGCGGTTTTCGAGGAGACCGAGTTCGAGGTCGCCTCGGACGTAGGCATCGCTGGCAAAGTAGTTTCCCGGTAGTCGGGGCTGTTTGAGTAAGTCGGCAATATTAATCATCGGGAATTGGGAATTGGGAATCGGGAATTGGAAATTGGAAATTGGGAAGAAAGCTGATTATTTATTACCTTGGTCAATAATAATTGACTGTGCTTGGTCAAAAAATGGTTGCAATATAGCCCGGGCTTGCTCGGAAAGCAATTCTTTTAAACGAGTTTGCAGCAGATTACAAACAGTTGCTTCGATTTTTTGAGTTTGGTGGGCTGCGACTATGCCGGAAAGCCAGTCTACAAGGCGCTGTTCCAGAAAATTTTGATCGTTTAGCAGCATAGCCATAGCGCAGTACCGCAAGACTAACACCCAATGTTTGAGCGATCGTTCTAAGGTTTCTTGTTTTTCGTCGGGGAATGTTTCTTGTAGTTTGTTGGCTACTGGTTGGAAGATGCTTGCTTCCTTCTCTCGCAAAAATTCGTAAATTTTTAAGCGCTGAACAAGGGTTACAGCTTGACGCTTAAAAGCCATGAGTTCTTCGCCTTTTAAAAAGCGGTTTTCTGCCTGATCTAGCAGCGCCTCAATCTCAGGGTGCATGATTTTAATTAAGTGGTAATCGGTAATTGATAAAAGGAAGGAAGTTCGGCAACGAGCTATGTACGGGATTTAACGGGTTTAACTAATGGATTTTGAGGGATGAGGAAAGATGGGTGAGGGAAGATGGATGAGGGATTGCCCTATTTTTTATTTTCCATTTGGCACACAGATTAAAACAGGTCAAATAGGTCATCAATGGTGACTTCTGCTTGTTCAGAAATAGAAATTACTGGCAAGGGTGGCGGTAGGGGTAGGGCACCTACTTCCGGAATTCCTTCCCAAGAAATAGCTTGAAAAAAGTCTGCTACGGGCTGGGTTAAACTCAGAAGTTGACCGGGGGTCGAGCCATTTGAGGTTTCTAAAGATTTTCCCAGCCAATTATAGTGACCAAAGAATTCTTGGACAGATTGGTCCAACCATGAAGTTTGACTTTTCATCTTTCTTCCTGCCTGGAGAAATCCACCATCGCACTTTCATCGCGAAATTGGTGGGAGGAAAGGCAGGGCAGGGGATGTGCCTTTCCAGGTTGTTTACCGCAATATTTCACCGTGTTGCAGTCGATTTTGAATATCGCGGGCGTTGGCACCTTCGTTGAGCCAGAATGCTGCTGCATCAATTTTATCTGGGTTGCCCAGCAGGAACTTGCAATAGGTTTCTCCCATTGAGTAACATTGAAGTTCTATGCAGCTCAGAGGCTTTTTGACTAAAGAGCCGAAGAAACCGGCGAACAAACCGGCGTATAGGTGACAAACCGGTTTGCCTACGTCGCCCAATGTGCGAGCAACTGCTGAGTCAAAGAGGTTGATGAAGATGCAGCCGTGTTTGCGATCGCTCATGTCCACTTCCCAGCGACCCCAACCTTGAGCCGTGAAAGGCCACCACCAAGTTTCTAGCAGAAACATGAGATTTGACTGGCGAATGTTCTGGCTGTATTCAGCACTAAACCATTTTTGAAAAAATTCGGAATCTTGGAGTCCCCACTGGCAACCAATAGTATACATGATGACAGAGGACGCGGGGCCGACTTCTTCTTCGAGCCCCTCCACCAAACCGATAATGAAGTCTTCGCTGGTAAAAATGTTGCGTGACTCATTCCAGTCGTCAATTGTACCCATCTGGCGATCGAAGGCAAAAAAATCCTGAAACCTATAGTGGCTGTGAGTTTTGGGATGATTTTGCTTCAGTAACGATTCGCTGTGGGGGGAGATTTCTTTTTTGGCGGTAGAGACCATTGGCAGGTTATTCCTTTTTGGTGTAGTTTGGTGAAATTAAAGTCAAATAGAAGGGCCTGTGTATCCAATTTAACTTTATTTTTCTAAAGGCAGGCACAGGATATAAATTTTTACTGCAATATAAAAATTAAAAATTCTAGGATGCTAAATTGGGGGGCTTGTTGGGAGTTCTGCCTGCGGTCAACTGCTCTCTGAGTGCTGACGAAAGTGGGTATAACCTTAAACGGGTATGTGTTATCGTTTTGTGCAAGCTGTCCACTATATATATAGGGCATATGGGGATGAAAAATCACGCTTGTATTGCAATAGGCATCAATCAATATCAGTTACTCCAGCCTTTGAGTTATGCCCAAGAGGATGCAGAGGCGCTGTACGGTTTTTTGACTGAGGAGGCGGGTTTTGCGCCGGATGGATGTCTGCTGATGACCGATAGCTCGCCGTCGCTGTGGGGTCAATCTACCTATCCAAATCGGGAAAATATTCTGAGATTGACCCAAAGCCTGTGCGCGGAACATGTGCAACAGGGAGATTTACTCTGGTGTTTTTTTAGTGGCTACGGTGTCAGCTATGAAGGTAAGGATTATTTGATGCCGGTTGACGGCAATCCGGCTGACATTCAGGGTACAGGGATTCCGGTAGAGTTGCTGTTGAATACTCTGAAAAACGCTCCTACGGAAACGGTATTGGTGCTGGTTGATATGAACCGCAGCCAGATTGTGAAAGCGGGGGAAACGATCGGCTCTCAAACGGTCGATCGGGCGCGGGAACTGGAAATCCCGACGGTGCTTTCTTGCCGCCCGAATCAAGTTTCGCGGGAAACTTCGGCTTTGCGTCAGGGGTTTTTTACGACGGCGCTTTTGGAGGGGCTGCGATCGGGACAGTGCATGACGATTAAGGGTTTAGACCGTTTTTTGAGCGATCGACTGCCGGAGCTGTGTGACCACCATTTGCGTCCGAAACAAGAACCTTTGATGGTGGTGAATCCTCCAGGAAAGGCTAATTTGGTGATTTTGCCCGATGCTTCAGGGGTACCAACTGCTGCGTTGGCAGGACGCAACGGCAATATGGCGGTTGGTACGGCTGATGGGTTAGATCGCCCGCAAATGGCGATGGCTACGGCTCGAATGGATGTGCCTCCGGCAGTTCGCAACGCTCAGGATTCGTCGGTTGAGATGCCACCTGTGTCGCCACCAAATGCTGTGGGCCCGGCTGATGGGGGGAGCGATCGACCGAACTTGCAAAAGCCGGAGGATGAGCATAACGGGGGGTCGGATAAGTCATTTTTGCAGCAGCTAGTTTTATGGAGTTCAGCTACGGCTTTGGTGCTGCTGTTGGGTGTTTTTGTGACGAACAAATCAATTTTTATTGGTCAGCAGGAAGGAGATCCTCGATCGCCTGCTAAAAATGCCGAAAACTCTGGATCTCAAAAATTTACTGGTACTGGGGGATCGCAGAACCAACAGCGGGCGGTGCAAGCGGGGACTGGAACCAAGCAGCCACCATCCAGCCAGCAGGTGTGGGCTGAGGCGAAAACTTTCCTCAAAGATGGTTCGGCTTCTAGTTTTAATAGGGCGGTGGTTAAGGCTCGAACGATTCCGGCTAGCGATCCGCTCTACCCGCAGGCTCAGCAGGATATTGAGCGCTGGAGTTTAACGATTTTGGATATAGCTAACGGGCGGGCTGCTCGGGGCGATTTCCAGGGGGCGATCGGCGCGGCTAAATTGATGCCGGATGTCAATCAGCCTGTTTACAATCAGTCGAAACAGGCGATCGCTCAGTGGGAGGAGCTATCCAAAGACCAAGATGTAAATATTGCTTTGCTATCGGCTGCTAAGCGTCTAATTAAGCGGGGGGTTGCCTCTTCTTACAGTAAAGGCATCCAGCAAGCTAATAAAATTGAGCCCGGTCAGCCGAAGTATGCAGAAGCTCAACAGTTAATTGGAGAGTGGAGCGAAAGTATTCTCAAAATTGCTCAGTTGCGTGGCTCTCAAGGAAAGCTGAAAGAGGCAGTTGAAGCTGCTTCGTTGGTGCCGTCGGGTACTAAGAGTTATCAGCCGGCTCAGAAGGAGATCGCCAATTGGAAAACTAAGCTCCAACGCCAGCAGAAAAAAGGTTGATTTAGTTGATAATTTCTCGGTTTCCCACCGGGAAATTATTTTAGCGACTGGCCGAAGTAGGTCGATAGATCGCTCGGTACCTTTTGATACTGCCAAAAGAGATCTACACATCGATAATTTAAAACCAATAATTTTATTCACCATTTCCCCTCCGCAGCTTCTGCGCGAGGGGATTTTATATGCTGCCTGGTAGGTTAGTTTTTGTAGAGTAAAAGATATCGTATGAGCTGTTAATGGGGGGTTACATAATAGCGTGATGATTTTAAGTTTTTTTGCGATCAACCCATGAGCCCGAAGGCGTGTATTTTCAGAGCAGGCGAGACGCCTAACCCTACTCCCCACAAGGTCTCAAATTGTGCAACCCGGTTAATTAATATTTTAAATTCACGTCCAAAGTTCCCTAAATCTGCACCTCCACCGTCACGAATCAGTTGTTATTAACAATAAACATTGGTGTTAAAATGTCTACTAGAAATTATGAATGAGACCTAACAATTTAATTTTAAATTAAGTAAAACACTTAATCTTTGAATTCTATTCAGTATGTTTATTACCTAAGTTTATAGTTTATTTTAAACTTAAATAATCACCAAATTTGGCTATATCAAATTGCTGTCTCAGGCAAGTGGCTAAGGCAAAATCGCTTTAAACAATTGGGTATGCAGAGTTAATTTTTTTTATCCCTCTTCGTGGGCTATTAGGAGCGATAAACGGATGGAAGACTGTTGAAACTTGTACTGTTTTTAAATTATGAACAGTGACATATCTGTTATGAAGTATACAAAATGAGCCGTTACTGGCAATTCTGGCGGAGGAGCGATCGCCCCCAATGAATTCAGGAAACAGATTCACCACCACAGAGTACAAATTATCTGGATTCGCAAGCTGTGAGTCTTCGTTAGCCGGGAGATGACAAAGCTGCCTTAATTAACACAAATAAGGGCGGTACACGAAAATCCAAAAAATATTTTCTTGAGAAACAAGAATAAAAACTTGCTCGCTTATTGTAGCCGCGGTAACAACACGTATGCCTGAAGTTATAGTCCACAGCCAAGTCTACGGGATGATCTAAATCAATAGGGTGATGTGGCAGTGTGGGGGTGTTAAGAGGGGCGATCGAAGAGGAATGTTCCCGGAGCGATCGCTTCCCAATCGGGGAGTCTAAAACCTAGGAAGGCAAGGAGTTGGAGACAATGCTGAACTTTTTGAGTTCAGGAAAGTAGCGTTAGCACTAAACTCTGCCGTATTGTGGAAATCGAGCCAAATTTGTAACAGTTCTTAACTATAAATAATTCTGCCAAAACTGCTAGCATAGTGACACTTTTGCTAGCAAAAACAGATAAAGTAAATAAAGTTGGCTAGCTCTAGACCCCGCGATCCCCAGGATGGGGATGTTGAATCAATTTGATTCATACCAAGTGGTTTTAGAGTTACAATCGGAATCAAAGCATCGCTATTTAACTGAGTTCTTTACTTACTTTTACTTTCAGCTATGAACGTGGATTTTATCAAAGCCCAAGTCAGGTTGCTACAGGGTGCAAGTTCATCGGAGCGAGAAACCCTTATTAAAAACATCGGCGTCTGTGCTGGCGTGATCCGACCGGGAGAGTACGTGACGCCGCAACGGAAGCACGCTATCACTCTCTGGCTGCAAACAAATGCGGTTCGCCTCCGACTTCCCCAACTTCCTCTGGACTTATCAGGCCAAAAGCCTTAGCAGGAAAGTCATCAAGAGGTAGCGACAGAATCAAAGAAATTAGTCAATCTTACCTAAAAGTGCGTTTTTATTGAGCTGTACAGGATCAATGAAACACGATTAAGATTGAAAAAATGTTTGTAGGGAAAGTTGGGCTCGAAAACACGCCTGTGGATAAAGAAGCGGCCGACCGCCTTGCTAGAAACAGGAAGTGAACGTCAAACCTGCTCTAAAAGTAGATTTGAGTAAGTTTCACAGAAAGGATTATTCTGCACAACTATAACCTGGGTTATTTGCTTTTAGATTTGAGATTCACGATTTAGCTCGTACTGGATAAATTTGCTATTTGTGGATCGCTTGAAAAATTATCCTATTCAATAGGTATAACTAATTACAGGGGCAGTCATTGAACTGCCCTTACTTTTGAACCCCGATGTGAAACTGCTGCAAGTTACAATAAACACATCTACTTGCAGATAGAGTTTAGGTGAACTCTCATGTAAGCTGCTGCGGATCTATATTATTTGGTATGTTCGAGAGAAGGGGAGAGGGGGAGAGGATTTGACGAGCTTTAATAGGGAATTAATATCATCAAACAGAACGAGTTATAGCAATCCTTGCAGAAATCGTACAAAGATGTAGGGATAGTACCTTTCTTTGCCTACCCCGGCCTCATGGGGGCAACCACGGGGGGGTTTGCCCCTACAAGAATTACACAAAGGATTTAGGATGGCTATATTACAATTCACTTGCTTTCTAATATATTTTTTCACAAAAATACTGTGAGCAAAAAACAAAAATTTCCTTATTTAGTTGGTTCCCGATGGACTTCACACCAAAAAACTTGGGGGTGGCGACACTTTCAAGTGGTCAACCGAAAAAACGAAGGTAAATGGGTATTTGCAGAAATGGTGGCGGCTTGCGATCCAAATGTCCGTTTTTGGCTGAACGCCGCACAGCTTAAAGACCGATCGCTCTGGCAAGCTGGATGGCAGTCTACGCAAGAATTAGAGGAACTAGAAACTGCCGACTAAAAGACAGGGCTGTGGGGTAGAGTGAGGGGAACTTCCGCCGCCTGCTGCTATCGTTCCGATCCAAACCAATACGGAGTGAAAATTTGCAGGTTTTGAAAAATCTTTTACATGACTACAAGCTCGGAAACCCTTATGTGGCATTGTTTTTGCTTAAGTAAGTCGGTTTAATGAGTTTTGTAGGGTAGTGTATTTTTTTCTCTACTCAAGCGATAAGTTAAATTGACTAAGGTCGATCGTCCCATATTTCCAGTGGCACAGGGCGCAACCTTCCCGCTACTTCTACACTCGGCCAATTCGGATCAAAAGTCAAATTTTCCAACGTTCCATCGCTGTGAAGTAAAAACGTATCCTCAATTTTTGCTCCCGACAAACTCGGATTCCAAGCCACAGCCATATTTTCTGCCAAAATATCTGAAGTTGCCGGATTGGCCACAATTTCGCGCGCCAAATATCCGGTAGTTCCGCCTTGATGGTGTTCCGCAATTGCTTGAGGATATCCTTGCTCTTCATAAGCAGTTTTAAGCGTATCATAAACCGCATTCAGCGTTACTCCCGGTCGGCAAAAATTTAGCGCCGCGGCTTCAATTTCTCTGACTTGTCGGTGCAACTCCGAATGCTTTTCCCCAAGAAAATCGAAACAGACAAATCTAGTTAAATTTGCATACAAACCCCATCCCCTCGCGCAAAATACTAACATTGCTTGTCGTCCAATTTGTTCGGCGGTTGCTGTGGCGTGGCGGTACAGCGGCAAACGCCTTTCTCCAGCAACTAAGGTAAGTGCTGGATGCAAACCTCTCGCCCACAAAGCCTCTGAACCGGCTCCCGCTAGCTGATATTCTGTCCATGTTGGTTTGGCTGCGGAAAGTACCTCTGTCATCGCTTCGCTGGCTAAACGCCCGACTCGTCGGTATCGCTCTAATTCGCTTGACATCATTGTCTGTTTGCGGGATTGTAAAGATGCGATTATTGGCATTTCTTGGGAATTTGGCCGATCGCTCATCACGTTACCGCCACCAGTAATTTCTTTGACAAAAGCTTCGCGCTGTGAAACATCTGCCCAAGGATAGATGTGCATTTGAAAGTTGGCTGGCAATTCCTCGTCCTGCAAGCGTTGAGCTTCGATTTCATCAGTGATAACCCAAGCGTTTTCGGCAGTAATTAATATTTCTGCAACTCCGGTTTCTGCGGTTAGCAATACTGTATGGGAACCGCCGGCGGTGGCCCAGGCAAACCAGTCTGTACCGCGCAAGCGAAGGGCGATCGCTTTTGTTTCGGTTAAGGCTTTGCGGATGAATTCGAGTTTGCTGTCAACTTCTGGGTTTAATGAGTTTATCATATATGGAAGATGGAAGAAGGAAGATGGAAGAAGGAAGATGGAAGAAGGAAGAAGGAAGAAGGAAGAAAATCACTGATTTTAGTTAACATTTCCCAAATCTAAAATCTACAATTTCTAAAATCTAAAATCTAAAATCTAAAATCTAAAATCGATAGATACTGCTTGCAGTTCTTTAGCTTTTTCTTCGGGTAAAGCGTCGTTGGCAAACATTCCGGCGGCGAGTTCGGTTCCTGCGAGGTATTTTAGGCGATCGCTCGATCGATAGGGCGGGTAAAATTGGGCGTGCAAATGCGCTTCTGGATGGGGTTTTCCGTCTGTGGGCCCTTGGAACCAAGCCATCAAATAAGGGAACGGGCGATGCCACAAACCGTCATATTTGAGGGTGACTGTTTTTAAGGCCTTAGCGAGTGATTGCCGCTGTTTTTCCGTCAAATCGATAAATGTAGCAGCGGGGGCGATCGGGGCAATCCACACTTCGTAAGGGTAGCGGGCACAAGCGGGGACAAAGGCGATCGCCTCGGAGTCTAAATAAATAATTCGCTGTTTGTCAGCAATCTCTTTTTGAATCAAATCTTGCAGCAAGCCGGAACTATTTTTTTGATAGTAAACCGATTGACATTCTAACATCCGTGCCGGCACCGGTGGCACGAACGGATAAGCGTAAATTTGACCGTGGGGGTGGTGCAAAGTCACTCCGACTTCGACGCCGCGATTTTCAAAGGGCAAGACGTATTGAATTTCGGGATTGCTGCCGATAACTGAAGTGCGATCTGCCCATACTTCTAACAGCAATTCTAAGTGAGATAATTCTAAAGAACCGAGGGAAGCTAGCGGATCTTGAGTAAAAACAACGACTTCGCAAATGCCTTTAGCTGGCAAAGTTTCTACAATATTTCCCGGTGCATTTTTGGCTTGCAAAGTCATGGAGGGAAAGCGGTTGTCAAACACTGCTACATCGTAATCTCCCGGCGGCAATTCTGTCGGAAACTTAGGGTTAATTGTAGCAGCCAGCGGGTTGTATTCCGGCGGCGGCATGAAAGTTCTTCCCTGACGGTGGCTGGCGTATGCTACCCATTCCCCCCGCAAAGGATGCCACCGAAAGTGCGGGTTTGCCTCTACGGGTTCATTGCTGGGACTTACGGCCGCGATACCTTCTGGGATTGGATAGCGGCTGTACAGTGTGAGTGGGCGGCCGTCTGGTTTTAGCAATTTTTGGGCGTACATTTTTTGTAGGGGCGGGCGATCGCGTTTAATATATGTTAGGAGTATAACTTCGTGCTTTGAGAATCCGCCCCTACCTAAAGTCGCAAATTATGTTAACAAGTTTACTTGGCGGTACCAACGTCAGCCTAACGTCTGCTATTGTGGAACGGGCCCCAGAGCTCGGATCTGGATTCAATTTAAATGCGTAGCAGCTTACGATCGCAATTCCCAATTACCCAGTATATTTATCGATCAACCATTCGATCGAGCTTTTCCTTAACCAACAAGTCTAACAACGAGCGCAACACAAACAAGCCACCGAATCCCGAAACCGCAAAAGCTGCGATCGCCCCCGTTTGATATCCGCCCACCAACAGCACTGCACCCGACAAAAACACAAAACCAGTCAGACAAGCGAAAATTAGAGTTTTTAGGGCTAAATTAATGCGTTTCAAGGCTCTTTCGCTCTCGATATTTCGCACTCTTATTTGCAACTCGCCATCTTCTATCCGTTTCTCTAAACGTTTGAAAAAAACTTCCGCTTTACTTGGCTGCTGCAACTTATATGTAATAAAACTTCGCGCTTGCCTTGCCAATTCTCCGATCGCATTTCCTCGCCCCTTGCTCACCGCAATACTTTTGACAAAAGGCTGAGCGGATGCTAGGAAATTATAGTCAGGGTCGAGAGTTCTAGCAATGCCGTCGAGAGTCGTCACCGACTTGATAATAAACATCATTTCGGCAGGCAAGCGAAACGGTTGCTGCTCGAACATGATGTAAAGTTCGTTCTTAATTTCATTAAAAGCTTGAAAGTCGATCGGCTTATCAATAAACTTATCCAACAGAAAAGCAATCAGCCTGCGTACCGGCATCATATCCGGCATCGGCTCAACCAAGCCGATCTTAATTAAAGTATTGATTACCTCGTCAGTATCCTTTCTCATCACAGCAAAAAAAGTCTTAACCATTTGGTCTTTAGCCAGAGACTTCACCTCAGCCATCATCCCAAAATCGTAAAAAATCAAGCTACCATCTTCTGTCACCGCCAAATTTCCCGGATGCGGGTCAGCTTGAAAAAAACCGTCAATTAACAACTGTTTCAAATAACAGCAAATCCCAAGTTGATTGAGCTTCACAATATCGACTCCAATCGCCTCTAAACTAATGCGGTCATCCACCTTAATCCCTGGTGCATATTCTAGAGTTAGCACTTTTTTAGTAGTGTATTGCCAGTAGACTTTCGGGACAATAATCTGAGGATATTCTCGAAAATTATGGCTAAAGCGATCGGAATTTTTACCTTCTTGCAGGTAGTCAATTTCTTGATATAAAATCTTAAAAAACTCGTGATAAATAGATTCTAGGTCATATTTGCGTGTCGCAGGCAGATAGCGATCGCAAAAACGCATCACTTGGCGTACCGCCTTTACATCCAAATCAAATAAACTTTCCAAACCCGGACGCTGCACCTTGACAATCACATCTTCCCCAGTGTGCAGCCTTGCTTTGTGCACCTGTCCCAGACTCGCAGCAGCGATGGGCGACGGGTCAAAATCGCGGTACAAAGCATAAATATCCTTGCCTAACTCTGATTCTACAAGAGCGATCGCCTCTTCGGAACTAAACTGAGGAACCCGATCCTGCAACTGTTCGAGTTCCTTCACATACTCAAGCGGCAACAAATCCGCCCGAGTCGAGAGAGACTGCCCGATTTTAATAAAAGTCGGGCCTAAATTCAGCAAAGTATTGACTAACCAATGAGCCCGAATTCTTCTTGTATGAGGCGAATTATTTTGCAGCAGTGCGTCCCACCACAAAAAAAACATAAACTTTCCCGCCGCTGCAAAAATGTCTATTTGCCGTGCCAGTGGCGAATATTTAGAACGTTGCCAACGCAGGGTTTTAGGTGCTGCTTTTGTGAGCATAATATTGGCGATCAAATTCCATGCACCATGACAATTTTTAGGGAACCATCCAGGACGCAGAAACCCGCTGGTACGAAAATACGGGTTGTAGGCCTTTGAAACAGTTAAAAAACTCAGTTTCTTTGGTCTATACTGCGTAATATCATAATCCGACTATACAATTATAATTAAGTTCCTAGTAAGTAATACAAGTCCTGATTAATTCATAAATATAGGACAGTCGTACTCACTACAAACAGACGCTAATTACGAGCCAATAACCAGACATAATATAAGTCCTGTGGAAAATCAGCAATCGAGAACCTGCAATTTAGACGGCAACCAGATCAACAATTCAAAACAGAGGACTTGGTAGTGTTTACGACATTTCCAAATCTCTCTCTTCTGGCAAGTCTTCTCATTTTGCCTATTCGCTGCCAATTCCCAGCAACTTCTCAACCGAACTATTCTTCTACATTACAGAGTGCCACTGCAAATTGCGGCAGAGTCAAAGTAAAAGATGTGCGCCACAAAGTGTCAGCTTCTGAACTTTCGACCGGACAGCTTGATACATCAATAGTACCATTCAAGTGCTGCACTAAACACTTTACCAGCGCCAGACCCAAACCCGTACCGGCGATAGCTTGGTCAGTAATGCCAGTGCCACGGCGGAACTTATCAAAGATGTGGGGCAAATCAGCAGCAGAAATGCCACGCCCGAAATTAGAAATGCTCAGGACAATATAGCCCGCTGCCTCAGACGCCTCCAAAACTACCGCCGTTCCAGAAGCAGAGTATTTTCCAGCATTCGTCAGCAGTTCCAGCAGTACCCGATTGAGGATGTCCAGATCAGTTTCCCAGCAAGGGGTCAACTTGGGCAAATCCACCTTAAGAGTCAATTGCTTATCCGCCCACTGTTTTTCAAAATCCCTAACTAAATCTTGAAATAAAAGGTTGAGATCGATTTTGATTAGAGAAATCGGGACTTGCTGAGGCTCAAACTGCTTGAGCGCCAGCAAATCGTTAACCAGAGCAGTTTCCTTAGAACACTGCTGTTCTAGAATGTCGAGATACTTAGTCCGATTCGCTGACGGCAGTTCAGCTTGTTTGAGCATCAGAATCGCCAGCTTCATGATTGTTAAGGGGGTACGCAACTCGTGACTCAGAGTGCTGAGAAACTCGTCTTTAATCAGCTTCAATTTCCGCATTTGCTCTAGCTGATTGGCTGATTGTTCGTACAGTTTCCCCTGCAGGTCTAGACTTTGCTGCAACTGAGAGGTTCTGTCTAAAACTACGGTTTGCAATTCCTTAAGCGTTTGAGTTTGGATAATCATCTTGCTCACTTGAGCGCTGACTGATTCGAGAACTTCTAATTCTTCCGGGCTCCAAACGCGCGGCTTCGAGTGCTGCAAAACCAAGAAACCCAAAACTGTTTCCTGGCGACTACCGCCCGTGAGGGGAACCAGCAGCAAGCCACGAATACCTTGAAGTTTCAAAATTTCTGTGGCTGCCTCTTGTTCTTTGCCGATTAATGCGCCTGCGTCAGCGAGGGCGAGGGGTTTGGGTGCGCTGTGGAATGCTTGGTGACACAAATTAGATTCTGACAGCCAAAAAGCGGGATAATTATTGGGTTTTGAGTTGGGGATTTTGGATTGGGAATTAGCAGTTTTATCCTTGTTTTTTGTTTTGGATGTTGAGCTTTTTTTGCCGACTACGCTTTGTGCTATTGCCTGTTTGTTTGGCTCTTTTTTTACAACTGATTCGCAAACTAATTCGACTTTCGCTTTGGGAGTTTGATTGGGCGAGCGAGTTGTAAATAGAGGATCTATATATTTCAATAGGAGGATTTGGCCTCTATCTACTTCCAGGGTATCGACGGTATTTTCAATAACTTGCTGCAATATTCGATCGACTTCTGAATTTGTGTCGATCGATGCAGCAACTGACCTGAGAAGATTTTTGTATTTAGCTTGTCGCTGTAACTGTTCGTTTAAGCTGGCAATTTCTTGAGTTTTTTGAATGTGAGAAATCGCGCTGCCGATCGCGTCTGATGCTGCTTCAAGGCGCTGCCGATCGGCTACTGACCACTCGTGAGGTTGCGACTTACCAACAATTATCATCCCATTTACCGCCCCTCCAAATCGCGCAGGCCCTGCCAAAATTGCCCGAAAAGGCAGCGCAGTCACAGGGGAATTGGGCGATGAAGCTGCCGGAATATCAAGATAGTCGGATATCGCCACTATCTCGCCGTCTGCTAGGACGTTTGCCCAAACGGGATGTTCGAGTGATATGCTAGGCGGTTTTAATCTAGGGGTTTGGGGGTGTTCCGGTGTTTCGGTGGAATCGGCAACACGGGCAACATAGGGGAAATCGCTGCTATTTTGCCAGTAAGCATTCGGATGTACTACTTTTTGGTCAACCACAGCAGTAACTAAACAGAAATCTGCCCCCCATGCAACCCCCAAAGTATTGGCTATTTGTAGCAGCAGGAGTTCTCGATCAAAGCTGGTCGCGAGAATTTGGCAAATTTGTCGCCCGATAAGGGCAGGATCGACCTGGAACTGCATAAGACGATCCAGAAATTTTGGGACTGATACTGGTTCTGCGATTTGCGGTAAATGCACAGTGCAAGACTCTGACGGCGATCGGTCGATCGAAGTAAAGTCTTGATTTCCCTGGCGATCGATCATGGCAACCAAGCCTTTATTCTAAGATGTTTGAGCCGGCTCCCGCTGCCAATCTAGAACCTTTCCATAACTATCGGCTTGACCGTTGTTATGAGCCTGCTTTCTGTGTTTGTGCAGCCGGTCGGCGGGTCGATCGATATGTAAAAATATACCCAGATCTGACCGAGTTCTATTTTCCTGTTTTTTACCCTTGGAGCTGTACGGGATGAACTCTACCATCCTTTACCGGATGATTATCAATGCCATTCCCGCTAATTTTGACGGTTATTAGTAGTATGAAGTTTTTCTAGAGACCGCTTAGTGACACCCATCTCCTCACCCTGTGATGTTTCCTCTTTAAGTTTGTGATCTTAACAAATTTTTATTTTGATACAAATCGGCCGATCGAGTAATGCCGATCGCAAAAATTCAAAATCCCCAAATTATCACTCATAACTATAGCTGAGAGTTTCCGAGTTTTGACTCAAAAACTCATTTTCCACAACACCCAGAGCAGCGCGGCAAACTCTACGGTTAAATTTATCCGACTTACCTGCTTACTTATTTTGTGCTTCCTGTTGGGCTTTATCGCTATTTTCGCGGTAAAGTGCCGTCCGGTTCTGAGCCGTTGTGTAGCGGGGATGCTTGGAAGGCACAGCGGCCATCAAATCGGAAGCTTGCTGCCACTTAGCAGCTACGACTAACCAGTCCTGGCGAGATTGAGCGGTTTTGCCCTCGGTGGCTGCTTGTTCGGCTACTCGCACTGCTTGGGCAAAAGAGTCAACAGCAGAATTAACAGTCTCCTTAGAAATTTTCAAAGCAGATTTTGCCTCCGAGGGAGGGGCACTGGCAACTGCTTGGGTGCTGGCTTGGGTGCTGTTTGGCACTTGGGAATTAAGTCCTTTGTGAATGGCGGCCGCTGCAGCGAGCAACAGCACGGTCAAGCTGATGCCGCCGACGATACCGCGCTGAAATTGCCGCGGTTGCTGCATCGATCGAGGTATCGCCATTCTCGGCAAAGCCCGCTTGCCTGCGAGAGCTTGGCGTTCGTGATGGTTGCTCAGAGCTAAACGCTTGAACAAATTCGGCTTTCGGAGTTTAATTTCTTGAGACCACAAAAGTTGATTTTCGGGATCGCGGCTAATTTCTTCCAGCCACAGCAGTTGGTGTTCTCGGACAAGCCGGCTGTTGATGTTGACTCGGCGAATATTGTGGGGCGAAATGCGTTCCAAAATTTCTCGGACTCGATCGACCAAACTAGACTCTTCGAGCAGTTGGGGCGTTGCAGCTTCGCACAGCAGTTGCAGCACCCCGTCTGCAAACACGGCTCGGGCCCTCACCCCTATCAGTGCCAGTTCGTCATTAAGGATTTGAATAATCGATGCAACCGAGCCCTCGCGAGCTTGTCGAGCAATGTCATCTATTGGATTTGCCATAAAACTATCTTGACGCTTAGCAATTGTTAATTGTTAATCCAAAGTCTCGGATCTAATTTTTACTCATACAGGTTATCACTGACACTGCCAGGTTAAAATAAACAGATGCAAATCTTGCATACGGTTCCACTTAAAATTATCACCACAGCATCGAGCGAGGCTAACAGGAAATAAACTATGGGTAAAGTAATTAGCGGTCAAATTTTTGTTGTAGACGACAACATCGATACAGATCAAATTATCCCGGCAGAATACCTGACCCTGGTTCCCTCGAAGCCGGACGAGTACGAGAAACTAGGCAGTTATGCGATGATTGGGTTGCCCGATCGCTACGGTAAGTTTATCGAATCCGGCGAACAGAAAACCCGGTATCCGATTATAATAGCGGGCGAAAATTTTGGCTGCGGTTCTTCGCGGGAGCACGCTCCGATCGCTCTGGGAGCCGCTGGCGTCACAGCAGTGGTGGCTTTGTCTTACGCACGCATTTTCTTTCGCAATTGCTCGGCTACTGGCGAATTGTACCCGATCGAATCAGTCGAGCGACTCTGCGACTTGTTTGTAACCGGCCAAGAAGTGACGATCGACTTTACAGCAGAGGTAATTGTCAACCACACTCTCGATCGAACTTTCTCGCTCAAACCTTTAGGAGAAGTAGGCCCCGTAATTGATGCCGGAGGATTGTTTGACTACGCGCGCCAGACGGGAATGATTGCGGCTCGCTCTTAACTGTTAAACACCCTGCAATGTAGGGTGCGCGGCTCTGCCGTCCACCTTACGAATATCTCTTTGCTCAAACCGCTCCCATCTAGGGTGCGTGGAAATTTTCTCAAATCGAGTCAATAAAATTCAATAAAATACGCTGGTGAGCAATGCCAAAAGGTCGCACATCTCCTGACTGCTCAGAATAGCATTTGCCGGCCCGAATCTGCTCCGGGGTCAACAACTTCATATCCCAACCCTCCAGCAAAACTAAATCCTTGACATCCGCACTAAGTTGTCCGTGAAAAACGTGGCGAACCACATCTTTTTCGACATCGCAACAGAAAAAAGAAACACTTGCAGGAGCATAGCAAATTTCCTCTGATAATTCCCGTAATACAGCCACTTCCGCAGTTTCTCCCGGTTCCAAGTGTCCGCCAAACAAAGCCCAATGTCCGGGATACCTGATATGAGGAATATCGTCTCGCAACTGACAGAGAAACTTGCCGTCTTGGTACAAAATCGCGATCGCAACGTGAATTTTAGTCATGTGTTATTAGTCAGTAGTCAGTAGTCATTAGTCATTAGTTATTAGTCATTAGTCATTAGTCATTAGTCATTAGTCATTAGTCATTAGTCATTAGTCAGTAGTCAGTAGTCAGTAGTCATTAGTCATTAGTCATTATTTATTTAACACGAATACACGGATGAATTATGGAGTATTCCTCAGATATTAAATAAGGAAGAGGGAACAAAGAGCAATTATCAAATAACAAACAACAAATAACCAATGCCTATTTCCCCTTGTCTGAACTGGGAGTGCGCTTTAACTGTTCCATTTCCTCAACATAAATTTCACCTAAATCTTTTCCGGCTAATTCCTTCAGAGTAATACTCTTGTAGCGGACTTCTCCCTTCAGCAGCACTTCATCGCCAAGCTGGGGCAAATCTTGCTTGGTTAAAATCCAAATACTGCCAGTACCATCCTCAAGTTGATAAGCCGCATTTCCCACAAACGGAGCGCGATTTTCTACCTTTCCCCGAAGATAAACTTCAGCATCCACTTGCCGCTTTTGTTGAACGTCGCCAATGCTAGCCACATTAAAGCCAAGATTAAGTTGAGACAGAGGTAAATTGCCACAACTGAAAAAACCGCTGGCGAGGATTAGCGATAAAGAGCCGGTGCAGAATCTTTGAACCCAAACTTGCTTAATTGCAGTAGTCATTGGTCAACTGAGTTGAGATTTGAGATACGACTTACTTTAACAGAATCCCAAGAATCGATCGCAAGTAAGAAATTTCTCTAGTGTAGTCCTTGACGAGGATTAAGCTAAAATCTAAAATCGTCAGCCCCTAACCCCGAGTCTACAATGGATGCCAAAACTGCTCAAATACTAGATGGCAAAGCTTTAGCGACAAAGATTCAAACCGAGCTGAGCGATCGAGTCCGCACCCTACAACCCCAAAAGGGCCGTCCTCCCGGACTTGCGGTGCTGATGGTGGGCGACAACCCAGCTAGCGCAGCCTATGTTCGCAATAAAGAGCGAGCCTGCGCTAAAGTTGGCATAGCTTCCTTCGGCCAGCATTACCCCGCAAACGCTACTCAAGCCGAACTAGAACTTGCAATTCGTGCGCTCAACGAGGACGATCGAGTAGATGGCATTTTAGTTCAATTACCGCTACCAGAACACTTAGATTCAATAGCGCTGCTGTATCAAATTGCCCCCGACAAAGATGCTGACGGACTTCACCCTGTAAATTTAGGCCGTCTCGTGCGCGGGGAGGAAGGTTTGCGGAGTTGTACCCCCGCCGGAGTGATGCGGTTATTGCAGGAATACCAGATTGATTTAAAAGGAAAAAATGCCGTTGTTTTGGGCCGGAGTATTTTGGTGGGTAAACCAATGGCGCTGATGCTATTAGAAGCCGACTGCACTGTTACTGTAGCTCATTCGCGATCGCAAAACCTAGAATCGATTACCAATCAAGTCGATATTTTAATAGCCGCCGTCGGCCGCACAGAAATGATTACAGCTAATATGGTCAAACCAGGAGCAGTAGTAATTGATGTCGGTATTAACCGCGTCGTCAATCCAGACGGTACGAGTCGCTTGGCCGGAGATGTTGATTTTAATGCTGTTAAAACAGTAGCCGAATTTATCACGCCGGTGCCGGGAGGAATCGGGCCGATGACTGTTGCTATGCTGTTGGAAAATACCGTTTCGAGTTACAGTATCAAGTAGTCATTAGTCATTAGAAATATACCTAACGTAGGGTGCGTCGTTGCTAAAAATTTGGGTAAAAAACCGATTTTTCAGGAAGCAACGCACCTACAAATATTGCAGTTAATGCTGTCAATCAAAAAAACACTTTCAAGCCTAGCTGACGCCAGAAAAGACTACGAGCTGCGATCAATGATGACTACATAATGAAAATTATCAAGTCTTTTTTCCCAGTCTGATTGAGATGCTCTTACCGTGATTGCGTGGAGTTGGATTTAGAATGGAAACGCTGGAGAACATAACCGCAAATAAATATCTCGTTGATGATCAGAGAAAGCTCTTCTTCCATGCATTATCCTAGTATTGTCAACCATTAGAATATCCCCTGCTTGCCAGGATATCTCTGTAGTTATTCTATCAGCCACTTCATTAAGCTCAGAAACAATATCATCAGTAATTTCTGAATTATCCTCAAAGAAAACAGTGTTTTTATATCTATGTTTTGCTGGCAATAAGCTGCTGATAAAGGTCGGATATTTCCCACATCTACTAGGATGTATTGCTGGACAAATATATTGAAGATCAATGGATTTATCGTCATTTATTTGCAACAATAAATTATTCCTTATACAGGTCTGTTCTACTACTTTTAAATCATTAGTTTTGTATTGCTTCTGCCAAGCATCTTTATTCAAATGACCAACATACTTTAGTTTTTTCTTGCTAAATAACTCTTTGAGGGGACTACTCAGTTCATTAAAAAATTGCCTCCCATCACATAATATTGTTTCACCATCTTGTGATGCTGGATGAGCACAGAAGAACCAAAGCATCAACGGAATATCTTGCTGATAGTACATTTCTCCATGTAATTTAATCTCGTCCTTAAAATCATTGACGCTTAAAATAGTTGCATTCCCATTAATTACTCGGCGATTAAAGACGCCTCCGGTGTAATCTAGAAAATCTTTACTAAGGGAGTTAGTGAATTGCGTAAAAGTGTCAACACTATTTTCAAACCCTCTAAACAGCAAGAAACCATAAGATTTAAACAGGTTAATAATTTCTTCCCTGTCCAGGTCTAAAATATTAATATTATCCGTATTGATGATTTGTTGACCAACATTTTTTGATAAAAGCTGTGTATTTACCTTCATATCTATCTCCTAGCTATTTTCTACTGTGTACAGAGCGTGGTTGAAACAATCAGTGCCGATTCATTGAGATTTCTAAATAGTCCTTGATTCAAAATACATCAAACCTGCTTTACTCCAGCAGTTCAGGTTGTTGATGTACGATTAATTCGTAAAGCGGTTGAAAGCTAAACCAGCCTACCTGATGTGAGCCTACCTGGCGCTGAGCCAGACGAGCATTGTCAGAGTCGATAAGGATGGGGGTGCCAGCCGCCTCTGCCATCAACTGCGCCTGACAAGAACGTTCCATTGCCACAAACCACCAAGCCGCTTCATCAACTGAATGACCCACCGTGAGTAGACCGTGGTTGCGGAGGATAATGGCTTTCTTCTCTCCTAGTGCTGTTGCTATGCGCTTGCCTTCCTGAAGCTGGAGAACTACTCCGGTGTAGTCATCAAACAGGCTGTGGTCTTCGTAGAAGGAACAGGCATCTTGGGTGAGGGGGTCGAGGAGACGACCGAGGCTAGACCAGCTTTTGCCGTAAATTGAATGAGCGTGTGCTGCTGCCACGACATCAGGACGGGCTGCATGAATTTGAGAATGGATTGCATAAGCTGCCGTGTTAATAGGCTTATGCCCCTCTATAACTTCACCCTCATGGTTCACCAGCAGCAGGTCGCTGACCCGGATGAGACTGAAGTGTTTACCCAACGGATTGACCCAGAAGCAATCCAGGTGTTCAGGGTCGCGGACGGTAATGTGTCCCGCGACGCCCTCACTAAACCCGAAGTGTCCAAACAGACGTAAGGCTGCTGCAAGGCGCTGCTTGCGATGACGGCGTTCTTCCTCGACCTTAGCAAAAGTCGGAGGATCAAAGATGGATTGAGGTTCTTTTTCTTTTAATGTAGGCATAGAAGGCGTGTCAACTGAATTTGACAGGGTTGGGTGATTTTAAGCTAATTTTGATCTTCATACACAATTTAAATAGGAATTTTTGACAGCAACAACGCGAATTCTGCGGTAATCTGCAATCCAATTACCATCGCGGTACAGCGCCGAGCGCAAACGTTCTTCAACTGCGTTAATTACCTGCGATCGCACATCATCAGACAACCCCGACAAAAACCCGCCAGCAAACATTTCAATCCAATTTACCATACCCGCGCTGCCACCTTCTAGGGGAGTCGGGCGATCGAACAAAACCGCATAACCCACATCAAATCCCTGCTTTTCCAAAAGCCCAGCATACTCGCCAATACTCGGAAAATACCAAGGATTAAGCGCTTCAGGCTCCTCGCAGCCAATTTCTGACAAAACACTCAAAAGTGCGCGGACGATCGCATCCACATTCCCCCTACCGCCAAACTCAGCCACAAAACACCCTCCCGGCTTCAGCGCTTTTTCCACACAATTAATCACAGCATCCGGCTGCTTAATCCAGTGCAAAACTGCATTAGAAAACACAGCATCTAACGGCTTTTCTACTTGAAAATTCCTCGCATCTGCGACGGAGAAATTAATGTGAGGATAGTTAACTTTTGCCGTGGAAATCATTGACAAAGATGAATCAAAACCTTGCACCAAAGCACCCGTTTGAGCAATTTTTTCAGTTAGCTGCCCCGTACCGCAGCCCAAATCCAGAATTTGTTCACCCGCCTTCGGATCTAGTAACTCCAAAAGCGATTCACCGTACCGCCAAACAAAAGCATGATTTCCCTCATAAAGAGCGGTATTCCAAGAATTTTGTGCCATGATAACTACCCTAAATCTGTCTTCTATTTATCTGTTTTATCTGTTTTATCTGTGTTCCCTGCGGTTAACAAAAAACCTTCTTCACAAAACCAATCAAATTATTTGTTAGCGAGTTGGGCGATCGCACTTCCATCAATACGGCAAACCCTAATATTTTCCAAAATCCGCGCTCCCTGCTTTTGATAAAAAGCAATTCCCGGCGCATTGCCAGTATTAACAGTCCATTCAATCCGCCCGCAATTTGTGGACTCAGCAATTTGTGCTAAATACTTTAACAGCGCTGTACCGACTCCCATACCGCGCATAGGAGCTAGGACAAATAAATCATCAAGCCAAAGACACGGCTGCGTCAATAAACTTGAATATGAGAAATAAAAAAGAGCAAAGCCTACCGCTGTTCCTGCAACTTCAGCCAACAAAACCCGCACTAGCGGAGGCTGGCAAAACAAGGTTTCCTGCAATTTATCGGCTGTTGCTTTCAACAGATTTTTACATCCATCAAACTCGCTTTTTTGTGAAATAAAATCCAGGATTAATTCCAAATCTGCCAGCTCTGCTTCTCTAATTTTGATATCCAAATTAGCCATTGTTTAATTCTCAATTCGCCTATTAATCACTGTATTAAATGCCATCATAAATGTCCAATATATGTTTAACTAACAACTTATACTTTTAAAATATAAATGATTGGGGAGCTATGGAACTTCGGCATTTGCGTTATTTCATTGCAGTTGCAGAGGAACTGAATTTCACTCGTGCAGCGGCAAAACTGCATATTGCTCAACCTCCACTGAGTCAACAAATCCAGCATTTAGAGGCAGAGTTGGGGTTTCAACTGTTTCGCCGCACCAAGCGGACGGTGCAGTTAACGGCAGCGGGACAGGTTTTTTTCGAGGAAGCCGGGAAAATTCTGCAGCAAGTCGATCGAGCAATTCAACTCGGCCGACAAACCAGTCGGGGCGAACTCGGACAATTGACGATCGGCTTTGTGAGTTCTGCAGCACACAACGTGGTTCCAGCGATTTTGCAGGCCTTTCGCACTCGGTGTCCCGCCGTTAAGCTCGAACTGCACGAACTGACGACAAACGAACAGTTGCAGCGGCTGCGGTTCGGGCAAATTGATATCGGCTTCGTGCGCCCTCCGGTTGAGGAAGACGGGATAAATTCTGAAATCGTTTTTCGAGAACCGCTGATCGTGGCATTGCCAGAAACGCATCCGGCGGCCGATCGCACGCATCTTGAATTACGCGAACTTTCCACGGAACCGTTGATTTTATTTCCCCGTTCCCAGGCTCCGGGATTGTACGATGCGATCGTCAGTCTTTGTCAGCAAGCAGGTTTTAGCCCGATCGCGGCTCAAGAAGCAATTCAAATGCAAACCATTGTGAGTCTGGTAGCGGCCGAGATGGGAGTGGCGATCGTCCCTGAGTCGATGCAAAATTTTCAGCGCAGCGGGGTTGTTTACAAATCTTTGCCAGAATCAACCTGCATTGTGGCGATCGCTCTAATTTGGCGCAGCGATCCAACGGCGGCGGTGCAGCGGTTTTTGGAAGTCGCCAGACAGCAGCAGCGGATTTGAGATTTGATATTTGAGATTTTGACATCCTCCCCGGCCGTACCGCAGGATTCCAAGAATCACTTCTTGGGCTTCCTCTTTCCACGACTCGGCTTACATTGAGGAGTTGCCTCACCAATGCAGAGGTCGATGTCTCCAGAGGCGTTTAACGTTCCCATGTGCCCCACGGTACGGAGTGCTAACTCAAGTATGTTAATTGCTGCATTCCAGTCTCGGTCTATTACAAAACCACAATGGTGACAGCGATGTGTTCTTTGACTCAAAGACTTCTTGATGACTTCCCCACAGTTGGAACAGTTTTGAGAAGTGTAGTGCGGTGGTACGGCAACCGTTACCACACCAAACACCTTGCCAAAATATTCTAACCATTGACGGAAAGCCGACCACGCAGCATCAGATATAGACTTTGACAGTTGTCTGTTTCTAACCATGTTACGCACCTGCAAGTCCTCATAGGCAACCAAGTCGTTAGACTGGATGACGCATCTTGCCAACTTCACGGCAAAATCTTTACGCTGCCTACTTACCTTGAGGTGCTTTCGACTCAGGCGATTTCTCGCTTTGACTCTGTTTTTCGACCCTTTGGTGGTGCGAGAAAATTTACGACTAAGACGCTTTATCGCTTTCTCGGACTTTCTCAGATGACGGGGGTTCTCGATTGTCTGACCGTCAGAATCGGTGTAGAAGTGAGTCAATCCAACATCCAGTCCAACAGTCTTACCCGTTGGCTTTCTCTTCTCTACCCGTTCTTGGTCAAGGCAAAACTGAACGTAGTACCCATCAGCTCTACGAACAACACGCACTCGCTTAATCTGCTTAAACTGGTAGAAGTGCAGGTCACGAGTTCCCCACATCTTGAAGCTTCCGGCTTCAAACCCATCAGTGAAGGTGATAGTTCGTCTATCGAACGACAACTTCCAGCCCGTTGTTTTATATTCAACAGAGCCATGTGTTTGATGCTTCTTAAAGCGTGGAAAGCCTTTCTTCCCAGGCTTGTTTTTTTTGCAGTTGTCATAAAACCGAGCGATAGAACTCCAAGCCTGATCGGCAGAAGCTTGTCGAGCTTGGGAATTAAGTTTGCCGGCGAACGGAAACAATGCGGCGAGAACAGCGCAATAGGCGCTCAACTCGTACTTACCCATCCCCTTGTTGTCCAACCAGTATCTAAGGCAGCTATTGCGGACAAAGCGAGCAGTACGAATGGCTTCATCGAGCCGCTCGTACTGCTCGCTTTGTCCCTCTAGTTTTGCCTCAAAAACAAGCATACTTACGCTGACATAACTAGCGTAAGTATACCACAGTTAAAGAAAGCCATCCTAGAAGGACGGGGCTTTAAACCCATTATTTTTGGTAAATTTTAGATTAACTGGCAATTTGACAAACTTATCAAAACTCAAAGATTTTCTGTGCAACAACACCCGTAGAATGATTAATTGATGCTCGGAGTTCGAGCAACTACTGCCGTAAAAGTCGGCACGATGCGACCCCAACGGCTCACAATATCCCATATAAATATTAAGTACAAGAGAGCAAGGGATGGTATTGGCAACAGAAATGGGTTCGTCCCAACCGGAATCCTCTTTCGATTTATCTACTTATCTAGTCCATCGAAAAGAGGCGATCGAGGTAGCTCTCGACAGTGCACTCCCGGTCATCTACCCAGAGAAAATCTACGAAGCAATGCGCTACTCGCTGCTAGCGGGGGGCAAGCGCCTGCGTCCGATCCTGTGTCTGGCTAGCTGCGAACTGGCCGGCGGCACTACATCTATGGCAATTCCGACAGCTTGCGCTTTGGAAATGATCCACACGATGTCGCTGATTCACGACGATTTGCCGGCAATGGACAATGACGACTACCGGCGCGGCAAACTGACGAACCACAAAGTCTACGGCGAGGATATTGCCATTTTGGCTGGCGATGGTTTGTTGACCTATGCTTTTGAATTTATCGCCACTAAAACTGAGAACGTACCCCCCCAACAGGTGTTGCAGACGATCGCCCATTTAGCGCGGGCATCGGGTTCTGCTGGACTCGTAGGCGGTCAGGTGGTTGATTTGGAATCGGAAGGAAAGACAGATGTTTCTCTGGAAACTTTGAATTACATTCACGCTCATAAAACAGGCGCGCTGTTAGAAGCCTGCGTAGTTTGTGGGGCAATTCTGGCTGGTGCCTCGGCTCCCGATTTGCAGCGGCTGTCTCGTTTCGCTCAAAATATTGGGTTGGCTTTCCAGATCATTGACGACATTTTGGATATTACTGCTACCCAAGAAGAACTGGGCAAAACTGCTGGCAAAGATGTTCAAGCAGGAAAAGTCACTTATCCCAGTTTGTGGGGAATTGAGGAGTCTCGGCGCCAAGCCTCGCAGCTTGTTGCTGATGCTAAGGCTCAATTGGCAGTGTTTGGGAGCAAAGCTCTACCGCTGCTGGCTATCGCCGATTTTATTACCAGCCGCAGTAACTAGAAATACTAAACACTATGCAGGAAATTTGCAGCGGCATATTCAACAATCATGTACTCGTGGTTGCTTTGCTCGCTTGTCTGGCGGCTCAGATCATGAAGTTGCCGATCGAGTTGGTCAAAAATCGCAAGTTTAATCTTCAGTATTTGGTAACAACGGGGGGAATGCCCAGCGCTCACTCGTCTTTTGTGGGCGCTTTGGCTGCTGGAGTGGGACAAACGATGGGATGGGAAAGTCCGGACTTTGCGATCGCTGCGATCTTTGCAATTATTGTGATGTACGACGCAGCAGGCGTTCGCCAAGCTGCAGGCAAGCAAGCTCGCATCCTCAACCAAATTATTGACGAGTTTTTTGAGGAAGATCACAACCTTAATGAGGCTCGCCTGAAAGAGTTGCTGGGACACACTCCTTTTCAAGTGCTTGTAGGTTTGGGGCTGGGAATCACGATTGCTTGGATTGCAGGGCCTGCATATTAAGTTTTAAGTACGGAGTAAATTTGGGGCAGTGGTGTTTTTTGACGAGTAGGAGGTAAAAGTTGGCGGCGGGGATTAATTGTTCGGCAACTCATCCCTCTCTAGCTCAGAAAAGCACCCGAACTTTTTGGAAGTTTATGGCAATGCCTATCCCCTAATTAAGCACTTCCAAAAGTTCAAAAAGTTTTTTCACTTCCCACTCCTTGGAATTGTTTTGCTATGCTGCAAAGACTATATGTACACAACTTCAGATGCCTAGAAAACTTTGAACTGCCCATAAAGGGAATGCCATCTGCTCTCTTGATTGGAAAAAATGGTGCAGGTAAATCAACTACTGCCTCTGCATTAGAAGTTCTTCAGAAGATTTGTCGAGGCATCAATAGAATGCGCGACCTTGAAAAACTTAACCTTATTAGCTCGAAAGATTTCGCTCGTGGAAGGTCTGATGTTCCGATCCGGTTTGAAATAGAAGTATTACTCGAAGATAAATTATACAAATATGTCCTTGCCTTAGATTTACCAGAAAAATTTAGAGAGCTTCGAGTTTTTGAAGAGCAACTGCTCGTTGCAGGAGATCCAATTTACTCTCGAAAAGAAGCCCAAGTCACTCTTCACACCAGCTCCCAAAATCGTGAAGCTCAGTTTCGGGTTGATTGGCATCTTGTTGCCCTGCCAGTAATTCAGGAGCAATCTGAGGCTGATCCGCTTCATATTTTCAAAACTTGGCTTGCTCGCATGATCATTTTAGCCCCGATTCCCAGCTTGATGACTGGAGACTCAAACGGTGAAACTTTGGAGCCAAAGCGAGATGGTTCAAACTTTGGGGAGTGGGTTTCTGGGTTACTTAGTCGCTATCCTGCCGCCTACACACAGGTTGATAAATATCTCCGAGAAGTCATGCCTGACATTCAGGATTTTCTGAATGAACTAATCGGCAAAGACTCGAAAAGCATGATTGTTCGGTTTGAAGCAAATAATGCCAATCTGAGTATTGAATTTAATGAC
Organism: Microcoleus sp. w2-18bC1; assembly: GCF_036700365.1. Lineage (NCBI taxonomy): Bacteria > Bacillati > Cyanobacteriota > Cyanophyceae > Oscillatoriales > Microcoleaceae > Microcoleus > Microcoleus sp. w2-18bC1. The sequence continues at coordinate 2,507 of NZ_JAUBOS010000067.1, read as the reverse complement.
TTATCTGACGGGGAGAAATGCTTTTTTCTTTGCGCTGTTGTCTTGGCTGCAAACAAATTTTATGGTCCCCTTTTTTGCTTCTGGGACGAGCCAGATAACTATCTATCCTTATCGGAGGTTGGACATTTTGTAATGTCTCTGCGACGCTCATTTAAAAATAGCGGTCAAATCTTAGTGACATCGCATAATCCTGAAGCAATCCGCAAGTTTTCAAATGAAAATACCTTTGTATTAGATCGCAAAAGCCACTTAGAGCCAACTTTAGTCAGACCGCTGAGTGAGATGTCTGTTAAAGGCGACCTGATAAATGCCTTGATTGGTGGCGACATAGAGCTATGAGTAATAAGTATAAACCGCACATTCATGTGTTGGCCGAAGATGATGCTAATCGCCAGATTGCCAACGGATTTCTTCTTGCGCCAAACCTTAATAACCGTGCTGTTAAAGTCCTGCCACTTCCTGGTGGTTGGAAAAAAACTGTGGAGGAATTCACGAAGAAGTATGCGTCTGAAATGCGACAATTACCACAAAGAATGATGGTTTTGCTCATTGATTTCGATGATAATGAAAATCGGTTGAGTTATGTAGAAAGTAATATTCCCGATGATCTAAAAGCAAGAGTATTCGTGCTGGGAGTGCTATCTGAACCAGAGAATCTAAGGACAGACATCAAAAAGACTTTTGAGGAGATTGGAGAAGCTCTGGCAAAAGATTGTTCTGACAACACAAATGAGTTATGGGGACATAATCTTCTCAAACACAACAAAGGAGAATTAGATCGTATGGCTTCATTTGTAAAACCATTGCTCTTTAAATAAATAGACCAAAAGCTCGCGCACGCTACTTAAATGTCAGGTGCGCGACGGCCAATAATTTAGCTGAGTGTAGCTCGCTCAAAAGTCGCGCACCCTAATGACTACTGACCGAATTCTGCTTGCAGAATATCGTCATTATCATCGGCGATCGTGGCGACAATAGTAATAACCCGAGAAATTTCCCCTGCCGAGATTTCGGCGATGGTTCGAGTCGATATTACCGCAACTTGATTGTCAACAATGGCAAAATGAGATTCCAAAGTAGACAGCCAATTCATTTCTAGAAGTTTCCGCATTAATTGAGCTTCATTCTTCGCTGGCAACTGCAGTACAAAAGCCCAAACAGTCAAAGTATCCTCTTCGGTTTCGCCGGTGAGTTGCACGAACACTTCAACACTGCCGTACTTAAACTTCCAAAGATGTCCGCCAGCTTCATTTTGACCGACCATCACTTTTTGGTCTACAGCCATGCTGGCGATGACAGTTTCAATTTCTTCTGCATAGGTGACGGCTGTGGCTTTTTCGACCTGCTCAGAGGCGATCGCGCTTTCACTCGATAGGCTTTCTGCGGAAGCTGTTTGTATGTTCGGCTCGCTGGTAGTCATAATTATATTTAGATGGAAAACTATTCCAATAATTAGTTTACTTGCTAAAGCTTAAAATTATGACTTTAAATAACTGGTTCCGAGGCTATGCCTGGGAACCAGTAGATATCGCTTGTTTTCGGAGGCAGACGCAAGTTTGACTTGCAGAGCGGTTTCAACCAGGTTCGCGATCGTATTTAAGCCTTGGGCTTAGCCGCCGCCGGCTTCTTCTCAATGGTATTCAAGCCGTTGAGGAACATGGGCACCAATTTCTCCATAAATGCCTGCGGGTCGCGGTTCCAGGCGCGCTGAGCTACATCGACTCTGGTCATTTGTAGGTCGGGGGCCAGCAGGCTTGCGGGCAAGCGTTCCATCAGGTATTGCGGGCGTTCCCACATCGGCATGGTGTTGGCAATGTCTACCAGGCGGGTGACGCGGCGGAGTTCTGCCCCCAGCATGATATCCATTCCCGATTCAAAAGCTGCTTGTTCGATCGCGACATACTTGCGCTTTGCCTGTTCCACCTTCTGGCGGTGTTCCGGGCTTTTGGCAGCTATGGACCCCAGCCAGCGGTTTCCCCAGCGGACGTGACCAGCTTCTTCTGGAAAAATCTTTTCGATGGTTTCGCGGATTTTGACGTTTTCTGCGGTTTGGGGAGCCTGTTTGAGGGCGTGGATGTGCGCTGAGAAGTATTCGCAGCCGCGCTTTTCGGTGACATTGATTGCGGCTAAAACTGCAATTATACCGTCATCGAGGTTGCGGTATTGCTCTTTGTTCAGCAGGCGGTCAAATTCGTCAATGTAGGAGATTCCCGGCGGCGTTCCCACATTTTGGCCGAGGTCTACCAGCAAGTCGGTGAGCCACATCGCGTGTCGCGCTTCGTCGGAAATATGCCGGGAGAGGTCGCGCACGAGTTCGGCAGGTTCCCCGTCTAGCCGTTCGATCACGTCGGTGAGGTCTTTGCAACTGCGCTGTTCGCTGTAGCGGTAGCGGTTGAGGGTGATCAGGTGAATTTCGCGATCGCGCACTACATTAGGGCTTGCTGAATATATCGCCCGCGTGTTACGTGGCCTGGGTTATTTGATCGCGCGCTCAATAGTAAAGTGCA
>NZ_JAUBOS010000066.1:0-35573 GCF_036700365.1 Microcoleus sp. w2-18bC1 | reverse complement strand
TTTCCCACGATCCCAGACCCATGCAAATACTACCCTTGACAATTTCCCTTTTTCCTTAACTTGTCACCAATGGTCATAAGCTAGATAGACATTCAGCTAGATAGACATTCATCTGCTGCCCATATCCCGAATCTGTTGGTTTGAGAGGCTAGAGCGAGCTGGACTTTCTTTATCTAAAAGTTTGCCCCCGATTCGTTGAAGATTTGGGTAGTCTTCATGTCGTCTATTGTGCGAGCGCTCCTGAGCAATTAGTGACTGTTGCTACACTCCGAGGAGTTTGGCTCAGACTATACTCAGCACGGTTCAAGACTTTGCTTTCTTAGCAGAGTGCTTTGGTCGTTAACTCGTCTGACTTAAAAGTTTGAAACTTAAATCGTGGAAAAGAATCTAAACCCTATTTAAGGCTTAGTGAAACTAAATAATGAACACTAGAAACTTAGACGGCCAGGTACAAAGTACCGACAATGGATCGATCGAAGTTCCAGATAAATTCCCGGATAAAGCCACAGCAACGTCTCTGGCTTCACAAAAAGAATTGAATTAAGTTAACTGCATGATGATGCAGTTAACTTAGCCGAAAACTCCTCTCAATCATTTACTTTTCACTCATGAACAAAAATCAACGAATTATCAACCTATCTGAGGTCTCTGTAAGCGATTTCCCTGCTTCCAGTAACTATAAATATAAATGCCATTTGCAGGTAGTTTCCGAAGAGGGACAAAGCTTATTGGAAAGGGATCTGCTGAACCGCACGCAACCCAGTTGGTTGGTGGATTTGAAAAATAAGGGAGACTGCACGATCTCCATTACCCTGCGTTACCGGGAAGGGGACATTACTCAACCTTGGCAAGATGCTGGAACGGTTGCGTTTGCCACCCAGGATTGCCTTAATGGAGAGCGCAGCGCCGAGTTAGAATTTCCCATTACAACTTGGAATGAAGCACCCCAATTGAAGCTGAAAACTCGCCTGACACAGAGTACCAGTGAGGGAAGTAGCAGCACCTTGAACATCTTGGGGAATCAGAACGTTACTCGCCGCACTTACAGCGAAGAAACTCAGCCAGAGGCCGAGTTCGAGATGCCTCAAAGCGTTCCTCTTTTGCCCCCAGAAGAAGTAATTGTCAAAGACACCTGGAACAAGCTGCGGGCATGGAAAGAAGTGCAGATGGAAAAATTCTTGAAACGCCTGTTGCTAGAAGAACCCGAACTGGAGTACATCTTCGGGGACGCGATGAACAGCATGAATGATTTCTTCTTTGAATTGTTTGATTGCTGCGTACACCAACTTCAGCCTGAAACTCAGAATATAATTGGAGAACCCTTAATGGGCGTACCTCCAGAAAAAGGGGATTCGTTTGACACGGTTGAGGATTACGGTGCGCTGTTTGCCGATATCGGGATGCGTCCCCAGCACTGGTTGAAGGCACGGCAGGTGTGGATGTGGATGCTACCATCGGTTGCTTACCTGGAAGAGTACGATCACCAGGATTTAGCAAAAGGCGCAAACTCTGCCCTTTACCGCTTCTTCAATACCCATGTAATTGTGCCGATGGTGGAGGCAGTCCGTCGCTACGAAGAAGCAATGCTTCCAGAGGTGAGGCAACGCATGGCAGACTCGTTGAGCGTACTCCAACAGAATCAGCAGGAGATTGGCCAGGCATTTTTTCAAACTCTATTTGAAAAGTACCCCTTCATCCTGCCTATCTTTGGACGGACAAACATGGATTATATGTCCTTGAACCTGTTTCAAGTGTTGGAATTCTTGGTTCACAGGTTCAATGGCGGCAGCAGAGAGCAACTAATTCAAGATATGCGGGTGTATATCTTTAATAACATTGACAAAAATGGGAGTGGAACAATCTCTATTGAGGAACTCATCGATTTCTCGCACCAGTCCGGGCTGCCCTTGTCCCTAAGCGAGTTGAACGCTCTGTTTATTCGCGTAGATATCGATGGTAGCGGCGAGATTGACTTTGAGGAATTTGAGGAGTTGATAGTTCAGCAGTTAGGATCGCAGGTGAATAGTTTTGATGATATACCCTCCTGCGCCTATCCTGCTATACAAGACAACCTGCTGGTCATGCTTGAAAAGTACATACCAGACTTCACGATAGAGTTACGGCAAGCATGGCAGACGTTAATCGCTCGCGCTATCAATGTCATCAAGCTACCCAAGCTGAATGAGGAACGATTGCTCAAAAAAGCCAAGCAGTACCTGGAGCTAATCGCCACTGAGCAGGAATGGGAAGCGGAGGACAAGGCACGACGCTGGGCGGAAATTCAAGAGGAAGTACGAGCCACCGGAACCTATACCCACACTTATGAAGAACTGGCCTATGGGGCACAAGTGGCATGGCGCAATGCTTCTAAGTGTGTTGGGCGGATTCAGTGGAATAACATGGTGGTACGCGATCGTCGCCACGTTACCGACCCTGATGAGATGTTCCGCGAAATCAGAGAATACCTACAGTATGCTACAAACGGCGGTAACATCCAGATTACCATGACCGTCTTTCGTCCCAAACATCCTAATGAACGCTGGGGGCCACGCATCTGGAATTCACAATTAGCTCGTTATGCGGCATACGAGCAACCGGATGGTAGCATCAAAGGCGATCCTGCTAACCTGGATCTGACAAAAGCGATTATGAAATTGGGCTGGCAACCTCCTGAACTACGCACGGAATACGACATTTTGCCTCTAGTAATTGAAGTTCCCGGTATGGAACCGAAGATGTACCACTGGGATAGGGAGGAGATTCTGGAAGTGGAAATCGAGCATCCCACGATTCCAGAATTCAAGTCATTAGGCTTGCGTTGGGTTGCCGTCCCTGGCATTGGCGCCTTCTCGATGCACGTTGGCGGCATCAACTACGGCTGCATCCCCTTTAATGGCTGGTTCATGGGTACCGAGATTATGCGGGATTTCCTGGATGAGTACCGCTACAACAAGATGGAGGACATCGCCAAAGTTCTCAAGCTCGACACCAGTTCCGAGCAGACATTATGGCGCGATCGCGTAGCATTGGAAGTCAATGTTGCCATCCTGTACTCGTTCCAAACAGCGAAGGTGACGATGGTAGACCATCAAACTGCCTCTCGTCAATACCTAGCCCACGACTTGCGAGAAAAGAAATTTGGGCGTGAGTGTCCGGGAGATTCGGGTTGGGTCGTACCCTCATCAGGGGGAAGTGCTTGTCCGGTCTGGCACCACCAGATGCGCGACTTTTACCTGGAGCCAGCCTATCACCATGCTGCCGATCGCTGGGCAGTCGAAGATGGTATGGATCTGGAAAAATTCATCACCACTAACGACGAGGACGACAACAAGCAAGACCGCATCCTCATTCTCTACGCTTCCGGGACTGGTACTGCTGAAGGCTTTGCACGGAAAGCCAGTCGTCAACTCCAGCGATTCCGTCCCAAGGTGATGGCGCTGGATGAATACAACACAGACACCCTGGCATCGGAGAAACTCCTACTCATCGTCACGTCCACCTTCGGCAATGGCGAAATACCTGAAAACGGCAAGAAGTTCCTAGAGTGGTTGAAGGACCAACCTGCGGGTTCCCTCGACGGTTTGAATTACTCCGTTCTGGGCATTGGTAGTACCGTTTATGAGCATTTCTGCGCTGCCGGAATTTCGGTAGATAAGGCACTCGCCAAGGTGGGAGGTAACTGTATTGTGCCACTCCACAAAGGTGATGAAATCAAGGGACAAGCCGACACCTTCAAACAATGGTTAGGACTGGTTTGCCGCGTTTTGGGTGAGGATGCTACCTCGGCAGATGCTACAGCCGCAACCGCACCTAAACTGAACGTTACGTTCTTGAGTGAGGCGGAAGCTGCAAATCTTTCACCAGTAGAAGTGAGTGGAGACAGAGGGGTCGAAGTACCTCTGGTTGCCAATACCGAACTGCTCAAAGAAGTGATTCCTGGTAGCCGTTCTACTCGCTATCTGGTCTTTGATATTTCTGGTACCGATATGCAGTATGAAACAGGCGATCATGTTGCAGTTTATCCTTGCAATCCGACGGAGTTGGTGAATCGGTTGTGCGATCGGCTCTCAGTATCCCCCAACACCTATTTCACAGCTCGTTATCTAATGCCCGATGGTACGGAATTGGAAGAAAAACCTCCTGTTACCGTTCCCACAACGATCGGACAGGTTCTCTCCGAAGACCTCGATCTCGCCTTGCGCGAACCATTCAACGAGCTGCTGACCTACCTGTACTCGGTAGCACAAAATCCCCAGGATAAACAACGCCTAGAAACCTGGTTGGAAATTCTCCGCCAAGGAGAGGACCATCCCGACAGTATCACGCTCAAGAAAACCATCACGGACAACTTCATGAGCGTTGTCGATTTGTTCAATGAGTTTCCTTCTGCCCAAATTACACTGGAAGTCCTGCTAGAGTTGTTGCCTAAGCAAAAGCCACGTCTCTACTCTATTTCCTCCTGTGCTCCGCTTCATCCTCAGCAGATCCAAATCACAGTAGGAGTGCTGCAAGTTAAAACGGATGCAGGTAAAACCCGTCAGGGACTTTGCTCCAACTACCTTGCCGGACTTGAAACGGGGGCAAAGGTTCGCCTCAGTGTCCGCACGTCTAGCTTCCGTCCACCCGCCGATCCACTCGCGCCAATGCTTATGGTTGGGCCGGGTACGGGGGTAGCGCCTCTGATTGCCTTCCTCCATTATCGGGAAGCCCTATTGCAGCAGGAAACACAATTAGGTGATGCTTCCTTGTATTTCGGCTGTCGCGATCGCAGTGACTTCCTCTATGAGGAGCAACTTGCAAGCTGGCAGAATCAAGGCGTGCTGTCTGGGTTAGAAGTTGCTTTCTCGCGGATGACCGACAAGAAAGTCTATGTGCAAAACTTGATGCAAGAAAAAGCTCAAGAACTCTGGCGAATACTCAGCCATCCGCAATGCCACTACTATGTCTGTGGCGATGCCAAGATGGCAGACAATGTATTCGAGGTGTTTATGGCGATCGCCAAAACGGAAGGTGGACTCTCGGACACTGACGCTGTTAATTTCTTCGACCAAATGAAGCTAGAAAAACGCTTCTTCAGCGATGTTTGGGGTGTGGTGCTGAACTTCAAGGAATCCATCAAAGAGGTACAGCATGACAACTACTCTAAAGCCGAAAAATGGCTCGATCGTATGCAGGAATCTGCTGATAGTCCCGCCGTTGAGGAGGAATTGCAACCGCTAACTATCTAAAATTGGAATTGCAAGCTTTAGATAGGGGAGTCAGGAGGTGGAATTTATCACTTTTCTGACTCCTAATTAGTATTTAAGTTGAGTATCAGGATAGGAGTATTATCCCTCTTTTGTCACTTCGCGGACAGTATAAAGCTATGCAACAACCAAATTGGTAACTGCTCGAACATTAAAAAGAGTCCGAAAATCATTCATCTAATAGATGAATTTGCACAATACTCGTCGCCGACCAGGAATCTCACACACTTCTAACCAAGGTCTAATTAAACTAGGAATTACGCATTGACAGAATAACAAAATAGTGCATTTATAAATATGGGTCGTCTACTTTCTAGGTATCGGACAATCAGAGAAATTATTAAACCATCCACAGCACAATGGAATAAAGACCTCTACACCTTTGATACCAATTGGGGAATTGAAACCTTTCACAGAGCGATAAAACAAGTATGTGAAATTTGTCGGTTCATGGTTAGAGATTCCTATGCAATCAAGACTCATATATGTTGTTCACTTCAAGCTTTTGTCAGATTGGAGTTTATGCGCTCTGAAAAGATAATTAGCAATTGGTATGAAGTCCAAAGGAATCTGTTCACTTTAGTTGTACGTGAGCTTATTTTTGCCAACCTTGGCAGTGATGGCATTATCTAGAATACATAGAAGATGTTTTTTGTCAATGCGTAAGTCCTAAGATTATAGAAACTTGATGAAAAGCATTAGTAAATTCCAACATACCCAGGGCATCCTACTGCTTGTTGCGGTAACCATTTTCTGGGGTACAACCTTCCCCCTGGTTAAGGAAACAATCGTTAGCCTTTCCCCAGGAGCGCTGATTGCCATCCGTTGCGCCTTGGCAGCACTAGGTTTTGCCGTGCATTTGCGTGACTTGAACAAGCATTCGCTCCGAGATGGGGCAATCTTGGGACTGCTGTTATTTGGCTCTTTAGCTACCCAAGCGATCGCCCTTGAGACTATCTCTGCCAACCGAGCGGCATTCATAGCTAGCCTGAACGTAATCCTAGTCCCCCTCTTGGGACAGCTACTGGGTCAGCGTGTACTCGTTACGACTTTCCTCGCCGCCGGACTTGCTGTGGGTGGTGTTGGCGTAATGTCCTGGGAGGATGGAGTCTTAAGCGTCGGCGATCTCTGGATGGCAGGTGACGTTCTCTGTTATACGGCCTACATAATGAGGCTTGAAGTCGTCACCCCACGCCACCCACCCTTGGTACTCACCGCAGTCCAAATCTTGATAGTAGGAGTGCTGGCAACCGTCTGGTCAGCCCCCGAATTAATTGGACAGTTGAAGGCGCTCTCAACGAACTATACGAACTTGATTCCGATTGTCTACCTAGCTTTAGTTACCGCCGCCACCACTTGGCTACCAGCGATCGCTCAGAAATCGGTTTCTGCCCAGGAGACGGCGATCATCTACACCTTCGAGCCTGCGTTTGCAGCAGTATTCTCGTTTTGGCTGCTAGGCGAGAAGCTTGGAGTACGTGGCTGGGTTGGCGCTGGGATGGTGCTAGCTGCCATGATTCTCAGCCAGATTCCCATGAGCAATTCCCCAATCAAAATCGTACCTCTTTCTCAAGAACAAGCAAAGGCTCAAGAAGAGGTGAGTGAGTCCTATGAAATGTTGGGGTTAGAGCCTTCAGTGTCATTAGACTTAATTAATAGTGAGTCCTCTGAAATGTTGAAGTTAGAGCCTTCAGTTCGATTAGAGTTAATTAAGGTAGCCACTAAAATAGCAGAGTAGAAAAACTAACAATGATGATGCAATCAAATTTAATTACGAGCGAGGTTTTTAGTTATAGGGAAATCATTTGGAAAGAAATTAAGGAAACGCTACTTGATTCACACATAACTATTGCAAACATACCGCTGAATAAAATAGTGATCGTCGTCACTATCATCCCGCTCATACAACTGTTGAGAGGATTATTCTTTTCGATTGTCATCAACAGAATCAAGCATTTTACTAGCGCAACGGATACTACACTGGACGATGAGTTAGTCGAGATTATGGAGCAACCATTAGGGTGGCTGATTTTCATCGCTGGACTTTGGATAGTGCAGGTGATTTTGGCAGAGAATCTAAAGCCTCAAGTGAGCGAGATGCTAGCTAAGATTCTCAGTCTGAGTGCTATAGTTACGGTTGCATATATTGTTTACCGCGCCTCTCCACTGTTGGGAGAGATACTGAGAAAACTGACGCTGAACACCAAAACCGAACTAGACGACTTGCTTGTACCCTACGTGCCTCGTCTGTTTCAGACGGCGGCACTCGCTGTTGTAGTGTTAAAGGCGGGTGAGGTGTTGTTAGGAGCATCTGCAAATGCGCTCATTGGTCTATTAGGTGGAGCGGGAATCACGTTCGGTTTATTGCTTAAGGACATTATCTATGACTGGTTGTGTACCATTATTATTTACACGGATAATCTATATCGACCTGGTGACTGGGTGATTGTGGATGGAATAGATAGTAGTATTCAAGTCCTAGAAGTCGGCATCAGAACTACAAAGCTTCATCTCACCAAATGGGATTCTATCAAAAAGATACCCAATTCCAAAATGATTACTGGGATTGTCGAGAATTGGTCGCAAAATCCTGGTAAAGAGGAGTCATTTGGCATTAACTTAACTCTCAAAATTGACAGTATTTCGGCGGAGAAAACTGCGATAATTTGTCAGGCTCTTGAGAAGATACCTAAGTCTATTGATTCTTTACACGACCGATCTGATGTTTGGTTGGACAGACTTGAAGAGAATGCACGCATCATAAATATTCGAGCCTTTAATAATAATATGGATTTATACTTTGCCGCTTGTCAAGAATTGAACCTAGGAATATTGGCACTACTGGAAAAAGAGGGTATAGATACCCTACACGTAGAATTTAGAACATACCTCGAAAGCTATAAGGAGACTTGGGAAAGAAGTAGTAAGATAAATTGACCTTGCACTTTTCCCGGAAAAATGGAGCGCGATCGCTACCTGCCTTGCCAACTGAAGTATCGATTTCAAGGTTCCACTCGCATGAAGTCAACAAAGAAGCAATCCTGTTTGCAAATTAAGCTTACCGCACTATTCATGACGCCATTGTTCCGTATCGGCACATCATAGCTGGCAGCGCTCTATCATTGCCGCTCCAAATGCCAGATGCCAAATATCAATTATTCAAATAAGAATGAAAACAAAAACTAAAAACTGGTTTAAACTTGCTTTCCAGTTCAGAGGCTCAGTTATTTTAGCCATTTATCAACGAGTTATTAGGTTTGGTCTGTTTAGTTTTATTGTTTCTGTACTTTACTATTTCAACCTCCCTGTATCCCAACCTATTTTGGGAAGTATTATTCCCAGCATCGTCTTAGGCTTATTACTGGTATTCCGAACTAATACGGCTTACGAACGGTTTTGGGAAGGTCGTAGATTATGGGGGAATTTAGTCAACGACGCCCGTAACATGGTTTGGCAAATTGGGGCAATGATGAACGACATTGAACCAGAAGATCGAGCCAAAAGAATTGCAGTCATGCGCCTCGTAGCTGCTTTCCCCCTAGCGTGTAAATTGTATCTTAGGTCAGAAGCTGTAAATAGCGAATTAGAAGAATTGATGTCTAGATCTCAGTATTTGCAGCTAAAGACAATCAATAATCCACCGCTACAAATAGTCTTTTGGATAGCAGATTATCTACAACAGCAGTATCAACGTGGTAACGCTGTCTTACATTACGGCCATGTAGTTTTTCTGCAAGCTACTGTGAAGAGTATGATGGAATCTGTAGGACACTGCGAACGCATTTTAAGAACGCCCCTCCCCCTAGCTTATTCCATTCATCTCAAGCAACTGCTATTAATTTACTGCCTGTTATTACCTTTTCAGCTAGTTAAAGATTTGGGATGGGGGACAGGCTTATTTGTTAGTTTGATTAGTTTTACTTTACTTGGCATTGAAGAAATTGGTCTGGAAATAGAAAACCCGTTTGGGTACGATACCAACGACTTGCCTCTTGATGCTATTTGTAACACAATCAAATACGACATTGAAGAGTTTCTCACTTGTAATCCCCACCTCAACTCTAAGTCAGAGAAAATTTACCAAGAAGATTGGTATGATAAACAACTGTAAGAATTCGAGGTCTAGAAGAAAAAAATGAATTTTGAGGTAATATAAATTTTTAGGAGTTATGCACAGACTCTACACATATTTTGTTAGGTCGTTTCTTAGCCGATAGAACTTCTGAAGATCCGCTGGTATCAAAAGACCTATTTGCCTCAGATAGTAGTGTTGAATGGCGAGACACCAACCCTTTAGAAAAAGTCCTCCCTCAATGATGTCTCATGAGAGAAATAAAGCAAATAATGTCAGGAAAAATCCTATGCAATTCGTGAATCAATTAAGTATCAAGACAAAACTCATAGTTATGTTGCTGGTAGTCAGCCTTTGCGCTATGTTCGCCACCACCTATATATGCTCTAGCAGTGGGAAAGCTACTCTGACCGCAAAAGTCTTCAACCAATTAACCAGCCTGCGGGCGGCCAAAACTGATCAAATCCAAGATTATTTTCAAAGCCTTTACCACCATAGCCAAACCTTAAGCGAAGACCTGACAGTCGTCGGTGCCATGCAGGAGTTCAAGACAGCCTACCGCCAACTTGAACAATCAACAATACCAGCGGATTTTGACGCAAAAATTGATACCTACTACCGGACAGAATTTTTAACCAAACTAACGCGAACTAACGAGGGCACGCCAGTTCTGGCATCCTACACGCCAAAAACAACTGCTGCCCGTTACTTGCAGTACCACTACATCGCTGCTAACCCCAACCCCGTTGGCAAAAAACTTCTCCTTGACAATCCAGGCGACGCCAGCGCTTACAGCCGCGCTCACGCCCGCTACCACCCTATTTTTCGCAATATAGTTGAAAAATATGGTTACTACGATATGTTTTTGATCGATCCCGAAGGAACTGTTGTCTACACGGTTTTTAAAGAAGCTGACTTTACCACAAACTTCACCAACGGCCCCTACAACGAGAGTAACCTAGCATTCGCGATCGCCGCGGCACGACAAGCAAATGGAAAGGCCTATGTGAAAATAGTAGATTTCAAACCCTACAGCCCTTCCTACGGTGCGCCTGCGGCTTTTATCGCTGCCCCAATCTTTAACGGCTCCCAATTCATTGGTATTTTGGCGTTCCAGCTTCCCGTTGACAAAATTAACAATGTGATGACTGCCAACAAAAATTGGAAAAAAAATGGTCTGGGCGATTCAGGAGAAACTTATCTGGTTGGGTCGGATTATTTAATGCGGTCTGCGTCTCGTTTTCAGATTGAAGACCCAGAAGGTCATGCAAAAACTCTACGCTCGATCGGCACTGATGAAAAGACTGTCAACAAAATCAAAGAGTTCAATACTACGATTCTACTACAGGAAGTGCAAACAAAAGCAGTGAAGGAAGCGTTGTTTGGAAAACAGGGTACGCAGGTTATCGACGATTATCGTCATATTCCTGTTTTGAGTTCTTATGCTCCCCTAGATATTGATGGATTGAGGTGGGTGATGTTGGCGGAGATTGATGTTTCTGAAGCCTATGCCTCAATTCACTCGTTTGAAAAAAAAGTTGTGATTGGAGCTACTATAATCATCGCGCTAATCACGCTTGTGGCGATCTGGCTGACCTCAATTTTTGTCAAACCCATCAATACTTTAATCAAAAGCGCTCGTAAGGTGGGAGCTGGGGATTTTGACGCGGTTGTGAAATCGGGTTCGCAAGATGAATTTGGAGACTTAGCTAAGTCATTTAACCAAACGATAGGCATCCTTCGTACCGAAACTAAACTAATCGAGCGCGAAAATCGCGAAAATGAAGCATTAGTCTTAAGTATATTTAGTCCCGCAATCGCCAAACGCCTCAAACAGGGCGAACGAGAAATTGCCGAGCAGATTTCTAATGTCTCGATCTTGTTTTCCGACCTCCACCAATTCACCAAGATGACTCAATCAATGTCCCCTCAAGAGGTTGTTCGCTTGCTGAATGAACTGGTAACAGGTTTTGATGAAATGACAGATAAATACGGTCTAGAGAAGATTAAAACTATTGGTGACGGTTACATGGCTGTATGCGGCATTGGTATGCCACGTCTGGATCATGACAAACGCACGCTAGATTTTGCTTTGGAAATGCTGTCGTTTGTCCGCCGATTTAGTTATGAAAAAGACTTACATCTAGACCTGCGGATCGGCATCAATTCAGGAGATGTGGTTGCAGGGGTGATTGGTAAAAATAAATTGCAATACGACGTTTGGGGCGATAGTGTAAATATTGCCAATAGATTAAAGTCGGCTTGTCCGCCGGGAGCAATCTTAGTTTCTCAAAACCTCTGCTCGCGCCTGCACGATCTCTACGATTTTGAGCTGTTTGGTGAAATTCAAGAACCTGGAAAAGAAAAGTTAGTGGCTTGGCAAGTCAAAACTTCTAAGCTGACCGTAAGTGTTCGAGAGGAAGAAGTTTATGAGTAATTTAAGCTTTTCAAATGACTGGCAAACCTGGGCGGTAATTGTCGGATTAGGGTTCCCACTCCTGGTCGTTTTACTAGGAGAGGTTATTTATCATCTACAAAGGCGCGGTAGACCGCTGGCGGCTACGCTGCGGGTTGTAAAAAACCTCGTCCTGCCCGTCTTAATGCTGATGGTTTTAATCAGGAATGTCGTGAGGCTTGACGTTGACGGGAATTTTGCCAAGCTCGTCGCAACGCTGTTTTGGATATCTGTTATCTACGCTTCTCTCTCGCTGTTTAATGTGATTTTGTTTGAAGAAGCTGAGGCAAATACATGGCGCGCACGGATGCCCAAACTGCTGATCGACCTTTCTAGGTTGTTTTTGGTGCTTGTGGGAAGCGCGATCGTGCTGGCGGCAGTGTGGGGTGCAGATTTGGCGGGTCTTGCTACGGGATTGGGCGTGAGTTCGATCGTGATCGGTTTGGCGCTTCAGGACACATTGGGTAGCATCATGTCGGGCATTGCGCTGCTTCTAGAACGCCCCTTCAGTGTGGGTGATTGGTTGCGAATTGGAGATATCGAAGGGCAGGTAATTGATATCAATTGGCGCTCTGTTCGCCTGCTTACTCTCCAGCGGCAGGTGATTATCGTTCCCCATCAATTTGTTGGAAAAGAAATAATTCATAATTACAGCCAACCAGAACGCATTTACAACCAACGTATCAATATTGGCTTTTCCTACGATAGCCCCCCTAACCTGGTGAAGCAGGTACTGCTAAGTACAGCTTTGGCTACACAGGGGATATTAGCCGAACCCGAACCAGAGAGCAAAACCACATCCTATGATGAGACTGCAATTATCTATGAGGTGGAGTTTTTTATCGAAAACTTTGAGGATATGGAGCAGATACTCGATCGATTTATGACACGAGTCTGGTACGCAGCGCAGCGAAACAACCTGACGCTATATCGCTACCGATACTCCTATGCTGTGGAAGCTGCTGATAAGGCAGATAGCGCTTCAAGTAAGTTAGCCCAAAGCCTGCACTCAATTCCCGGATTTATGCCTTTAGCTAGAGAGCCGAAAAATTTGGATGACTTAACTAAGGGAACTATTTTACAGAAGTTTGGTGCGGGAGAGAAAGTCATCCGGCAGGGCGAGCCTGGTAATGCTTTGTACATTATCATTGCGGGTCAGGCTAAGGTAACAGTCACGAACAAGTTGGGCATGGAGTTGGAGGTAATGACTATCTTGAGTGGTGAGTTTTTTGGCGAGATGGCGCTGTTTAGTGGGGAACCGAGTCCGGTATCGGTTGTCGCCGTTGACGATTTGCAGGTTCTTGTCGTCTACTCAGATGCTGTAAATACGATGATTGAACGTCAACCAAGCTTGGGGCGCGAGATCGGTCAAATTATCGAAGCGCGAAGCAAAGCGGTAAGTATGGCCGGGCAGGCAGATGTTTCGTCAAGAGCTGAGGTTGATTCTATATGAGGCTTTTGAACTAAAGTGATATCGAGTAACCAATTATTTGTCAAAACCAGTTAAATACGCAACAAATTACACTCAAAAATCAAAAATATCGATCGCCAAATGCCAGTTTTCCTGATGCAGCCGATCGCAAATTTGCACTTTCTCAACCGCCAAATATTGCTTAAATTCTGGTTTTTCTATGCCGTTGCGCCACATTACCAGAGCATCTTCTCCGGTGTCTTCGTAGTATCGTTTCCGCCGCCCTGCCTCTTTAAAACCAAATTTGTGGTAAAGAGACACTGCGGCTAAATTAGATTCCCGCACTTCTAAAGTTGCCCGTTCTAATGGTCTATAGTGAGCCTTTTTTAGTAAAGCCCAAAGCAGAGCTTGTCCTAAACCTTGACCTTGGAAGCGAGGATGAATTGCCAAAATTGTAATGTGAGCTTCTTCTAAAATTGCCCACAGGCAACCCAAACCGATGAGAATTGGGGGAATAATCTGTAGGGGCGATGCCCCCGTGGCCGCCAGGTTTTGAGCTGATTCACAGTCCTCGGTTTCCCATGCCCACAAACCCAGTAAATCGCTGTTAGGACTGCCTAACTCACGCCCATAGCCTTCTAAAGTCCAAAGTCCGCCAAAACAGAGCTGATCGAGTTCGACTGCACTGTTGAGGTCTTCTGCGACGAGATGTTTAATTTGTAGAAAACGCACAGCCGATTTTAAATTTTAGATTTTAGATTTTAGATTTTAGATTTGATCATTACTCACTGCAAGGATGCTCCAGTTCGAGCGAGTCTCAGTCAGTCAGCCTGCTTGCGGAATGAATCTGGGGGCAACTGACCCAATTGCTTGCCGTCAATTGTACACTGGGAAAGACCGTAAGGATAGTTATTGCGCGATGGTATCAACTCAATCTTTCGGGGTGGAATCGGGACTTAAGTATCTGTCTGAGTCTCAACAAGCCCTGCAAACTCGATCGCCCAATCAAGAACTGTTACCGCTGACAGCCAGTGTTAACAGCAGCGATCGGTTGGAAATCGGAGGCTGCGAGGTGACAGCTTTGGTGGAGCAATTTGGCTCGCCGCTGTATATTTTAGACGAAGAAACGCTGCGGGCGGCTTGTACCCAGTACCGGGATGCTTTTAAGCGTTACTATCCGGGCGAATCTCAAGTGCTCTATGCTTCTAAAGCTTGGAGTTGTTTGGCAGTTTGCGCGATCGCCGCTTCGGAAGGTTTAGGGATAGATGTGGTATCTGCTGGAGAAATCCACACAGCACTACAAGCTGGTGTGAATCCCGACAAAATCTACTTTCACGGGAACAACAAATCTCGCGAGGAAATCCAGCTCGCTGTCGAAAGCGGCTGCGTTACCGTAGCCGACAATTGGCTTGATTTGGAGACTCTAGCAGAGTTGGGAAAATTGGGTGTCAGCAGCAAGACAGGCGGGCCGACACGAGTTATGGTGCGGTTTACTCCTGGAATTGAGTGTCACACCCACGAGTACATTCAAACGGGTCAAATCGACAGTAAATTTGGCTTCGATCCCAATTCCCTCGATCGAGTTTTTGAATTCATCAGCCAACAATCGTCGTTATTTTGCGTGGGAGTACACGCTCACATCGGCTCTCAGATTTTTGAACTGCAACCCCATGACGATTTAGCTGAAGTCATAATTCAGGCCTTGACAAAAGCACAGAGTTATGGTTTACAAGCGACAGAAATTAATATTGGCGGCGGGTTGGGCATTCGCTATACTGAAGCGGACGATCCTCCCAGCATAGAAGATTGGGCTCGTACAATTTGCTCCGCAGTGGTAGCAGCTTGCGAGCGGCAGCAATTGCCATTACCAAAATTGCTTTGCGAACCGGGTCGATCGCTCGTCGGTACAGCCTGTGTCACTGCTTATACTGTTGGCTCTCAAAAAGTCATTCCGGAAATGCGGACGTATCTAGCTGTGGATGGAGGTATGTCGGACAATCCGCGTCCAATTACCTACCAATCAGTTTATCGAGTTCTCGCAGCCAATCAAATGTCTGCTCCCTTAACGGAAACAGT
Organism: Microcoleus sp. w2-18bC1; assembly: GCF_036700365.1. NCBI lineage: Bacteria > Bacillati > Cyanobacteriota > Cyanophyceae > Oscillatoriales > Microcoleaceae > Microcoleus > Microcoleus sp. w2-18bC1. The sequence continues at coordinate 20,313 of NZ_JAUBOS010000066.1, read as the reverse complement.
GACAGTTGCTGGCAAACACTGCGAATCAGGCGATATTCTGATTAAAGATGCTAAGTTGCCAGAGTGTAAGCCTGGAGATGTCCTCGTGGTGACGGCTACGGGAGCATACAATTACAGCATGGCTTCTAACTATAACCGAGTACCCAGACCAGCAGCGGTTTTAGTGAGAAATGGGGAAGTTAACACGATTATACAGCGGGAAACTTACCAGGATTTGCTAAGGCTTGACCGCCTTCCTGAACGACTCGGAGCTCAAAAGTAAAAACTTAGAAGTTAAAAGTTAAAAGAAAGATAATCCATGTTTACTTAGTGATGATTGCCTTTTCACTTTTAACTTTTGCCTTGTTCAGTCACACGATTGGATTGACACTCCCCGGTCTAAAAACACGGGGATTTTCAGCGTATTCCTTATAACAACTGTTCATGGTTCACGGGTTCGAGTGCATCACGGTTCGCGGTTCACAGGCGGTAGCGTTCGATGAACCATGAACAATCAACAATCTGGCTTTGACTTGGCCCTGGTTCAGTCCTTATTGATTCAAGGGATCGATATTGGACTGGTTTTTGCCCTTGCGTATTTGGTGCTCGTCATTGTTGGCGAGCGCAGAACGCTGTGGATGGTACGGGGATTTATTATTTTGATGCTGGCGGCGGCGGTGAGCAACTGGGCTGGATTGAGGCTGTTGCACGTTGCCCTCAACAGCTTGGTGACTGGTTCTGCTGTGGCAATGGCGGTAATATTACAGTCGGAGTTTCGCCGATTTCTGGAACAATTGGGTCGGGGGGAATTTCGGCAACTGTTTGGACGCGATCGCCGACCCAATCCCGAACCGGACAGCGTAATAGATGAAATTGTGGACGCAGTAAAAGAACTTTCGCAAAACCGCACGGGCGCTTTACTAATTATAGAAACAGATTCTCCGATCGACGATCGAGATTTTTCTGTGCCGGGATTAAAGCTAAATGCTGAAGTTTCTAAAGAATTGTTGCAGACTATCTTTCAGCCGCAAACTTTGCTGCATGACGGAGCTGTTTTGATTCGAGGTTCGCGGATCGTGTCGGCGGGGGTAATTTTGCCTTTGTCCGATCGCACTGCGTCGCGGCAGTTGGGAACCCGCCACCGGGCGGCAATGGGGATTACGGAACGGGTGCAAGCTTGCCTGTGCGTGGTGGTGTCCGAGGAAACTGGTTCTATTTCTTTAGCCCAGATGGGACTTTTAAATCGACCTTTGACTAGCAACAAACTTAAGGAATTGCTGGAAGCAAAGCTGTTTCCCTCCGAGGGAGAAAGAGCTGTGGCTCCAATTCCGATCGGCAATCTCGGACGCCAGATAGGATTGAAGGGAGTGACGCTATTAAAACGGATACTGCGCCGTTAGTCGGGTAATCGGGAGAAACCATGAGTCAAGGAATTTGCTTGGAAAAGTTGCCGGAGGATCTGCAACAGGAACTACTGCCTAAGCACATAGCAGTGATTATGGACGGGAACGGGCGCTGGGCTCAGAAGAAGGGGTTGCCGCGGATTGCGGGGCACCGCCGAGGAGCTAGCACTCTGAAGGAACTGCTGCGCTGCTGCAAAGATTGGGGGATTCCAGCTTTAACGGCCTATGCTTTTTCGACGGAGAATTGGGGGCGGCCGGCCGGGGAAGTGGATTTTTTAATGAGTTTGTTTGAGGGTAAGCTGCGGCAAGAATTGCGGGAGATGGTGGACGAGGACGTGCAAATTCAATTTATGGGGAATTTGCAGGCTTTGCCGAAGTCTTTGCAGGCGCAAATCGAGCGTTCAGTGACGGCAACTCAGCACAATCAGGGGATTTTGTTTACGGTGGCGACGAATTACGGGGGGCGTCAGGAGATTGTACAAGCTTGTCGGGCGATCGCGACTCAGGTGCAAGAGGGCAAGTTGCAGCCGGAGGAGATTGATGAGGTTTTATTTAAACGCTATTTGTATACTGCTGATGTTTGTGACCCGGATTTGCTGATCCGGACGAGTGGGGAAATGCGGTTGAGCAATTTTCTACTATGGCAAATGGCTTATTCGGAAATTTACATTACTGAGACGCTGTGGCCGGATTTTGATCGATCGGAGTTTCACCGGGCTTTGTCTGATTATCAGAAGCGCAGCCGCCGATTTGGCAAAGTCTAACGATTTTGGATTTTGGATTTTGGATTTTAGATTTTAGATTTTTTGGTTAATTTTTCAGTTTCCAAGTAGGGGTGGATTCTGAGGGAGCATCTCCATAAAAGTAAAAAACGTTTTTACGCCACCTGTGAGCGTCCTGCACAGCAAAATAGAGCGACCGGGACGATCGCAATTCCATGTAAATGCTTGCAGGGTTGATGCTTTTTACCTGGATGCCCCATCTAAAATCTCATACCAATTTCACTCATTTCCTGCTCAACATAACGATTTTAGATGTGAGATTGGAGGACAAATCTAAAATCTAAAATCTAAAATCTAATTAGGGGCCGGAGAAAACGGCAGCTTCAATGTCCTGACGTGAGAGGGAGTATTTGAATGCTCGTTGAATGTCTTGGCCGTCGGCTCCAGCATCGATGTAGCGGACGGTGAGTTGGTCGATATCGAGGGAGAGTTCTGCTTTCCATGTAAGTTGCTCGATCTGCCAGCAGTGAAGTTCTCGCTGATCTTGCTGGCAGCCGCGGCTTTTGAGCCACTGCTCGATTTCCGGGAGTGGATGGTTGTACAAAGGAGTGTCAGCGGAAGGAAGAGTCATGGGATTTTAGATTTTAGATTTTGGATTTTAGATTGGGGATTTCGGATTGGGGATTGCCGATTGAGGATGGGGGATTGGGGATTTGAGGCTTTAATTGCCGCGAATTAAGCCGATCGCGATCGCCAGTACCAAACATCCGATTAAGCTAGCTCCCATGATAAACAGAGCGAACATTTCTCCGGGGGAAAGAGGTCGATCCGTGGGATCTAGGTAAGCGGAGTTGGAAGTTTTTTTGCCCGATCCCGAAACCGGAGTATTGAAGCCTGGGGGTGGCCCAATCACGTTCAGGCGAGAATAGCCTATTTTGAGGTCGTAGGCGAGGCGACGTTCTGGGTTGCTGAGGGTGGCGTAGGCGTTGTTGAGCTGCTGAAATTTGGCGGTGGCGACTGCGGGTGGCAGCTCGGTGGTATCGGGATGGTAGAGTTTGCTCAGTTCCCGGTACGATCGCCGAATTTCGATGGGCGAGGCTGAAGGATGCAGCCCTAACAAGCCGTAGTAACTATAACCCAAGGGGGTTTTGCCGGGTATTTTCTGACTTTCGCTGTTTGCCGTTCCCTCGTTAGGAGTCACCTCAACGCCTCTGGGCTTGTTGTTTATAATTTTTGATTATTTTAGAGCAGATTTGAGGGTAGCGCCACTATCTGCGATGTCGAGGGGTTGAGGGTGGGCGATCGGCTCAAGGTACGATCGCCCACTTTAAACTATGAATTGGTCGAGCGCAATTTCTGCACATCCTCAACGCTAAGCCCCGTAACTTGGGCGATCGTGGCATTATCTAGCTGTGAAAGTAATTGTCTGGCGATCGCTAGCGTTTCTTTTCGTATTCTTTCCTGTCTTGCTGCCTGTCTTGCTTCTTCAACAGCTTTAATAATTACCCCCTGTTGATCGTGAATAAACTGTTCCCTGCGTTCCAAAACTTCTACTTCTTCCCGACTTAACCGGGCTTGATTGGCAAGATCGAATGCTTTGTGGATTTCCGGTACGCTATCGATTGTTTCGGGAACTTCTGAGAGAATTCTGGCATATTTCATGAAATATATCCATTTATCTGTCAAAGTTTCTAGTTGACTTGCTTCTTTATGGAATTTAGGTAATTCTATAAAGACTAAATTCATGGCATCTTCGGGATAGTTTAAATTGCTTTTAACTTCTTTATACACAAATCTCGAAATTAAGTTAGGGCTGTTGCGAAACATTTCAAAATCTGTAATGGTTAAAGCTATTAATGGCTTGAGCATTCGATAGCCTTCTCCTCTTTGCAATTGAAATGCGTAGGTTGTGGCTGCATTGTACAACACCCGATTGCCCGAATATTGAACGTTGAGAACTAGAATTTCAATAATGACTAAAGTGCCATCGTCTAGTTTGGCTGTGACATCGAGGTAAGTATCTTTTAAACTTTCAAGTTGCCTCGGCAGATTCTGGTTGATAATTTCTAAGTCTTGAATGGTGGGATTTCCTTCATAAATCAAGGCGTTGAGAAAGCTAATTAGAATCTCTTTGCTTTCTGAGGAAGCGAATATTTTTTTGAAGAAGGCATAATCCGTTTTAGGGTTGATAAATATCATGGTTGTCAGATTTAGCTTTAAGGCGATCTGTTTGGTGGCGAAGCAACGGGAGTTGAGATTGGTCAAACGGCTGATTTTGTTTCAGGCAATGGTTTGACATTTTCCGGCAAATGTGCATTGGCGATCGCCAGCACAGGCTCATCGTCCCTGTGTTCGCCCTCGGTGGGGAGTTGGCAAGAAATCAGTTCTGTGACGATGCGATCGCCCAGAACATCTTCCCAATCCTGCAACTGTTCTCTGGCTTTGATCGGTGTATTGACAGCCACGTCTACGCCCATTTGCTGAAGGTTGAGGCTGTGGGCTGTCGATCGGCGGTTGACCCACTCCACCAACCAAACGCTCAATCCGACTGCGGCCATCAAAGGCAAGACAATCCGGTAATCGCGGGTTAATTCAAACATCAATAGGATGGCTGTCAGCGGTGCTCTGGCGCTGCCGGCGAGGACGGCGGCCATTCCCACCATTGCGTAGGCGGCAGGGCCGGCGACTCGATCGCTCATTGTCGGCAGCATTTCCAAAAAGAGTCCGTAAGCCGAACCCAGGGAAGCTCCCAAAAACATCGCCGGAGCGAAGATGCCGCCCACTAAACCGCTGCCGAGGCTGATTGCGGTCATCGCCAGTTTGACAAACAGCAGCAGCAACAGCAAAGGCAAGGAAAATTTAACATCTTGGAGCATTGCTTGGACTGTTTCGTAGCCGACACCCAAAATTTGAGGCAATTGTAGGGCGACTAAGCCGACACAGGCCCCGCCGATGATCGGGTGAAGCGGCCGGGGCATTCGTCCGAGCCAAGCAAATCCTCGGACTTTTCCTTGAAAACAGCCCTCGGCTAATTGAATTGCTTCCGTGTAGGCTAGAGACACTCCGCTCGCTAAAAGTCCCAATCCCATGTACAGAGGCAGTTCTAGGGGGCTGCGGACATCGTAGACTGGCAAAGAAAAGGCCGGCTGAGATCCCAAGCAGATTTGAGCGATGAGCGCGGAAACTACGGCGGAGAGCAAGACAACGCTGACTGACGAAGTAGCGAAGGTGCTGCCGAGCACGACTTCTAAGGCAAAGAACACTCCGGCGATGGGAGAGTTAAACCCGGCGGATAAACCTGCTGCTGCTCCGGCGCCCAGGAGCAAGCGCTGCCGTTCTGGGGAGAGCTGCAAAACTTGAGCCAGCAGCATTCCAAAATTAGCGCCGATTTCGACGCTGGGGGCTTCCGGGCCGAGGGAGGCGCCGGTGCCGAGGGAAACTGAGGCTGCCACCATTTTGGTGATGGGTTTGAGGGGGGAGAGTTCTTGCAGCCCGCGGGTGGCTGCAATTAAGGAAGACATATTCGGGCCAAAGTCCCTAAATCGCCACCGCATCAGCCCGATGATGACTCCGCCGAGGGTGGGAATGCAGGCTAGCGTCCAAGAGCCTTTCGACGCGATCGCCCCCATGAAGTCTTCCAGCATCAGGCTGTGGATGAAGTGGATGAGGTAGTGAAATGTGACGACGCCTGCGCCCGTAACTCCCCCGATGACTAGGGAGAGGATGAGCAGGAGGGTTTCTGGGCTGGGGTGCAGGCGGTTGAATAGCGGGCTTAGTCGGGAGGCTTGGGGAGTTGCTGCGGTTGGCCCGGGTGGCGGCAGATCCACAGGAGGGATGGCTCTCATTTAGCGGTTAATTCTTCGGTGAGAAGTTATATAATATTACAATTTATTTCTTATTTTCATTTTGAGTGATTTTAGGGGAATTGACAACTTAATTAAGGCGTATTTTAGGGTAATTTTTTGGGGTGGGTCGCTGGGGTGGAATAACTGATTCTGAGGAGCGGCGGATTTGGCGTGATTGTATGCTCAGTTACATTCAAACTTAGATATACTCTGGCGATAATGCTAATTAACTATATTTATAGTTTTGGTGGTTAGGTCGATCGCATCAGTGAACGGGTCATATCATATAACTCAGTGAAAAACAACTTTCAAATTAAAGAATTGGCGATTGGAGATTTTACTTTACAACCACCAATCTCAAAGCTCCAATTTTAAATCCCTCCATCCCGGATAATATCACATCGGTTGTTGAGTGGGCGGGATTCTTGGTCTGGGTTTGGCGATAGACATTAGCGGATCGCCGATGGTGGTGACTTTCCAGGGAGGGGATTCTAGCTGGCGTGCTGCGATTAAAAAGGGTGCTCCTCGCTTTAGGCGATCGACCATTAATTTAGGTGGAATAAATGCCGATAAAAAAGGTTCGTTGACGCTGCCAATATATGCGTAAGCACCATTTTCTAGCCACCTTCCGGCAACGGTGTTGTTGTCATCTGGGGCGGCTGCTGACCAACTGTGGATCATGTGGATTGCTGCGGGAAATTGGAGTTTTGGTATGTCCTCAACTGAAGCGTCGCCGTTGCCGACTTGGAATGATTTTGGATAGCCTTTTGAATTCATTAATATTAAGTCAAATGTCCACGGTTTTGAGGCTAAACTCCGCCACTTTTCCAGGCTAGATTCGGGTTTTTGCACTACTTCGACATTTAAACCTATGCTTTTTAGTCCGCTAGCTGCTTCCTCCATTTCATATTTTGCCCAATTTCCTTCCTTGGGGTAACTGTCATAAAGCATGGCTGTTTGGCTGTCTAGAAATATGGCACACATGGCTTGATAGATCGATCGTACTTCGGAGCCGTAAATCCAGCCGACAGCCGCCCAGCGTTCGCCGTTGGGGTGTCTTCCCAAACCGTCGGTAACGGCTAGTTGTTCGTCTGGTTTTTCAGGAGATTGATATTTGACTGCTAGTTGGCGTACAATAGTTATTGTGTCGATCGGGTCTGCGAGTTGAGAATAAAAATATCCGGTTGATTCGACGGCTTTTGTAACTGCTAGTTGCAGAGTTTTCCACTGTGTGTTATTGAGGGTATCGTTGGGTTTTCCCAAGTTGCCTTCTAGAAATACTAAAGGTTGGCCGTGAGCGGCTGCTAAGGCAACTGCGGCTGAGCGTGCGGCGTCGTTTTCTGATGTGATTACTACTCCTGGGGGTTCCCAGCCGAGTTGCTTCCATTTTGCTTTTAAGGTTTCAGTATCGGTGGCATTCCAAGCTGCTGCTGCGCTGTTGAGCATTAATTGTTGGAGTTTTTGATTTTGTGGCAGTTGCTGTTTGATGCTTGGCAAACGGACTATTTCTTCGGGTTGAAAGCGCTGCAAAAACATGGGCGCATATTTTTTGTCTTCGATGAGAATAGGCCAGTTTCCTTTGAGGTTCCATTTTTGGATTGCTGCTAAGAATGTGGCTTCGTCGGGTACTAAAACTACGCGGTTGACTGTTGGTATATTTTCGCGGACGATGGCTGATCGGAGGCCTGTTTGAATGGGCCAGGGTTCTTGTTTGGCTGAGGCGGGAAGCTGAAAGGGTTTTTTGAAAAGGCGATCGCATCCGACACCGATTATTGCTAAGGTTACAATAAGTGCGATCGTCAGGAATTTAAATTTTAACTGTTTTTTCATAGGGCAGGGGAAGGAAGGAACGAGGTTATAAATACGAACAATTATCCAAATATTTTTAGGGCGGCAAGCGAATGTTTCGAGGCGCGGGACAAAGGAAGATTGTAAGTGCGATCGGGCTGGTCACTTTTAGTATTATTGCCTTAGCAACTACAGGTTTAATAATTTTCGCAGCGAACCGTTCGTCAGTCAAGCATCAAGTCCGGCAATTGCTGACAGCGAGGGAATGTAAAGGTTGCAATCTTTCCGGGGCGAATTTGAGCGAAGTTTTTCTGGAAGGCGTCAATTTAGAAAAAGCCAACCTGAAAGATGCCAATTTGTGGAGCGCGCATTTGGTAAAGGCTAACTTGAAACAGGCAAATTTGGCTGGGGTTTACCTGATAAGCAGCAATTTGGCTGGGGCAAATTTGGAGGGAAGCAATCTAGAAAAGGCGTTTTTAGAGGATGCTTATTTGGGAGGGGGTAATTTTAGAAATGCTAACTTAAGAGGTGCTTTTATGAAAGGTATTTTTCTCGTTAACGCTGATTTGGAAGGGGCGAATTTGGAGGGTGCTAATCTGTGGATGGCAAATCTAGAAGGTGCTAATTTGAAGGGTGCTAATCTGAGAAATGCTTGGCTGTTGGATGCTAATTTGGCAGGGGCGAATTTAAAGGGTGCGGTGAGGCCTGATGGTACGCGGCAGGAATGAAAGTCAGTTGATAGTTGTCAGTTGACAGTTGTCAGTTGATATAGTCATTTCAAATAAATGTGAGACAAATGCAAGATGATGTAAAATCAAGAAAAATTGTTAACTCGGAGCCGAAAAATGGCATACAGTCTAGATTTAAGAAAAAGAGTAGTGGATTATGTGGAAAATGGAGGGGGTATAACCAAAGCCGCCGCCCTGTTTAAAGTAGGAAGAGCAACAATATACAGATGGCTAGGGAGGGCAGACCTTCGAGCCACTAAGGTAGAACACCGTGAGCGAAAGATAGACTGGGAAATGCTCAGAAAAGATGTAGAAGAAAATCCCGAAGCAAGATTAATAGAAAGAGCAAGGAAATTCGGGGTGAGAGCGAGTGCCATATACTATGCCTTAAAGAAAATGAAAATTACAAGAAAAAAAAAGAATTTCGTTATAGAGAAAGGAATAGAGAAGAAAGAATACAATACTACCAAACACTGAGAAATTTAATTAAAGCTCATGGGAGTAAAAGCCTTGTATTTATTGATGAGTCAGGGTTTGAAGAGTTTCATGCTTGTGTTTATGCGTGGTCAAAAAAAGGGAGAAAAGTATATGGGGAGAGACAAGGAAAACGCGGAAAAAGAGAAAATTTAGTAGCAGGAAGAAGAAAAGGAAACAAGGACTTGATTGCACCTATGGTCTTTACAGTCCGCTTTAATGCAGAAAGTTTTGAAGGGTGGTTAGCTTTATATTTATTGCCATCTTTAACAATACCATCAATATTAATCATGGATAATGCACCGATTCATCGTAAGACAGCAATTAGGCTCCTGGTGGAGGAAGCAGGCCATCAGATACTTTTTTTACCAAAATACTCTCCTGACTTAAATGATATTGAGCATGATTTTAGTGCATTAAAGAGAGCTAAAATGTATGCGTCTCCTGGCACATCTCTTGATGAAGTTATTCGTGCTTATTGTGCAGAAAGAGTGTCTCATACTTATTTGAAATGACTATAGTTGTCAGTTGTCATTAATCAGAGCAGAGGGCGATCGCACCTGCAACCTTCATTTCCCGTTATTTTGTGAGGAGATGAAGGTGTGAGGTGCGATCGGCATTCTAAAATATTTTATAATTTTACTGCCCGCGTCCTGGTTTGCAATCTACAAAACCTAATGCCTCTGTGCCCTTGAAAACTGGCGATCGCCATCTCAATAACTGCTGCGATCGGGTATTCAATTTCAGCGAGCTTGAGCTTGCAGTAACGACTTGTTAGCTGGCATTAACCACCCCGCAATAATCTGTCATACTCTGCATGGGTTCCAATCCAGAACCAGGCAATATCATCATTTTCTTCTATCGCCAAGGCGCGATAATGTATTCCGATTCGTACCGACCAAAACGAACCTACTTTTTTGAAGTGTAGTGACGGATACCGAGAATCCTGTTTCAGCAATTCATAGCATCGATCGGCTAGTTCTTGAACCTCGTTGGGTAACTGTCGATAGTGATACCAAAAATCAGGGGTTGCAAGATATTTCACAGGTCGGTACAACGCCCTTCACGTAAATGTTGCACTGCTCGTTTAGCTAGATCGTCAAGCCGACCTGCTGCGACATCTTCCTCAAACTGCCGATCCCATACTTCTGCATCGAATTCTGCAAACCAGACGCGGAAATCGGCAAGCTCTTTTGCCGATAATTGACTGACGGCACGTTCAATTTCTTGCAAATTGCTCATAAGATCGAAGGAAAGTTACAACTGGCTTACTCTTCTCATGATAACTCTGAGGAGGCAAACACAACTTAACTTGACAGACATACTCATCTAGCCTGTCACAATGGGAGGAACCAGATCCAAGAGTGGGATACCAGCGTCGCGAGTTCAACCAGGGCAACTGCAAATGTTGGATGCTCAATGCAAACTGAGCCATCCGCGAAATTGTCTGTGAATATGCGATGGAATGAAAGCTGTGCAGAGATTGCCGTTTTGGTTAATAAAATATCTAACAGTTGCAGTGCAAGACTTTTTCCGATCGCCCGATCCCGCACATCTGCGGTTTAACTCTAAACAATCTGAATGGCTTTTTCTCTGACGTAACTTAAAGAATAAACCACCTCGATCGCCCTGCCGGTGAGAAAAAGTGATCATCTTTTGTAAATTTGCGTAAATTCCCCGATCGCCCTGCCGATGAGAAAAAGTGACCAGTGTAAAGTTCTGTAAATGCGTAAATTGTCGAATTAGGGGAAAGGGCGATCGCACCTGCAACCTTCATTTCCCGTTATTTTGTGAGGACATGAAGGCGTGAGGTGCGATCGGCCTTCTAAAATATTTTATAATTTTACTGCCCGCGTCCTGGTTTGCAATCTACAAAACCTAATGCCTCTGTGCCCTTGAAAACTGGCGATTGCCATCTCAATAACTGCTGCGATCGGGTATTCAATTTCAGCAGCACGAGCAATTAGAGCGGCTTGAATTCGATCGGGCAAGCGTCCTAAAATAATTTCGGCATCAGCGAGGGAAAGTTGTTCCAGAAGTTTGGCTTGCATGGCATTCACCAATTACAATTTAATATAGCTTGGAGTTCGCACCGCTCAACCTATCTTTCAGTCATGAATCACTACTGGGTCTAGGAGCTAGTCGATTGCCAGCATCATCTCTGGGATTTGAAAGAGGAGTTACTTGAATGCGGGTAAGAAAGGATAGCAATGCAGCAGTGAAAGCATATAAAGTTCCTAACTTACTCTCCTGCAACTGAAGAGCACCGAAAGCCACTAGCACGGGAAAAAGTGCTTGAATAAGTCCCTGAAATAAAACTGGCTCTTGCCTAATCTGCTTGAATAACCACATAACAAAGCCTCATATTTTAGATTCAACTCGAACAGAAAACTCGGAAGTACATCTCAACCGAAAGCTAAAGCAGTCGAACTTATAATTGTGTCGCAGATGCGGCACAATACTTTTCTTAGTCAGGTTATACCGCACATCTGCGGTTTAACTCTGAATAGTCTGAACAAGTTTTGCTTTGACTTAACTCAAAGAATAAATCACCCCGATCGCCCTGCCGGTGAGAAAAAGTGACCAGTGTAAAGTTCTGTAAATGCGTAAATTGTCGAATTAGGGGAAAGGGCGATCGCACCTGCAACCTTCATTTCTGGTTATTTGGTGAGGGAATGAAGGGGTGACTAGGTGCGATCGTCCGTACAACAGTTAGACCGCTGCGCTTCTCCCCTTTAAACTTGTGGGAACTTAACCGAACAATGCAATAGGACGATAAACAACTCTCCCATCTTCATGAGTTGCTCTCAGAACTTGCTTGCGGTTGCGCGGAGCAGCACTAAGGTGTATCCAGTTAGGATTGTCAAGCTTACCAAATTCAAGAATAACCTGATCGAACTCTGGGCAGTTTTGAGCCACCCATTCTGCTAATTTCCTTGTGCTGACACTAACCGGAATTACATCTGCTGCAAAACCCAGTCGATGATCACTATTACTAACGCCCCCTACGGCTTTGTTGATTTTTTCTGAGCGAAACCCAGATAATATTTTTATGGGACCTAGCGCATCACGAGCAGGTTGAAGAATCTTTTCACACAGTTTCCGAAGATTTCCAATCTCTTCTGCATTAGGAGTATTATCAATTCCTAACCGATCTGCTGTTGAAGACTTAACTAACTCCCAAAGGCGAAAGTTTGTAGTCAAATTTACATTGAGATCTATCATTTAATCCCACCTACTCCCTATATATGCTGATAATGCCTTAAACAATACCAAGAAGTCGCCTTTGGATTGCTAAAATTTTATTACCATAACTTTTCTCTGTTGCCCAACGTCCACTTAAATCAGCAACCATAGGAGCGATACCTCTTTGAACCAGATTAAAACGAGGATCGACAATGGGCGGTACAACAGGATCTTGACTTGCATATGCTTTGAGGTGTTGAATGTGAGCTTTAACTCCCGTTCTTACGTTAGGGAAAGAAGCTCCTTTGACTCCTCCTCCACTTGCACCAAGACCACAGAAGTTATTTTGGCTAGGTTCTACGTCACCACCAAAGTTTAGATAACCCGTTTCCAGACACATTTGAGAGAAGGCAATATTGTGATTTACTCCCTCAATGGCAGACTCTTCAATGTAAAGTCTCGGCAAATCTGGAAATTGAGTCAATGCATCTGAATTGTTTGCTTGCAGTAAACTTTTTAGTTGATTTTCTGCAGCACTTCCACGGCTCATAATGCGTTCTGAAACAGCTTGTATTGGAAAAGTTACTGTTGTAAGAATAATAGTCCTAGTCGTACTATTCCAGTTGACTGATACATTAAACGGCTGAAGTTCTACAGCTTTGATAAAGACAATACCGTTTTGATTGATACGACGAACACTGTTTAGTTCAGCTAAATTAATTTCCAGTCTATCGGCTAAATCGATTGGAATAAAGGAATTATCATTGACGAGAATCCCTGGCTCTTCATAGCGTTCACCATTAATTTCTATATCGATGGTGGGAAAAGGAGTTGGTGGAATAACAGGATTCAAACCGCTCCACTGTAAGAGTCCATCTGCGAGTCCTTTAGCAAACTTATCACGTTGATTCGTGAGAAGATTCATGTCCTCGCGACTTGACAGAAAACATAATTCTATAAGCACAGAAGGAATATCCACATCTCTACAAAAAGCTAGACGTGGATGTTGACTTTGGTTGTCTGATTTAGCTCCCCGATTTCTGAGTCCAGGAACGGCTGCAACCAGAGCATTAACAAGCTTTTCTGCATCAGATTTTCGCTGATTGTTGCCATCAACATAGTAAGATTCTGCTCCCCGCGCAGAAGCAATAGCAGAATTCCCGTGGAGTTCAACTGCAATATCACCACTCCGACTCCGACCATTGATCCAGTTGATTGACGGACTAAGATCAATTGTATCAGGAACAGAGAAGAAATCTTGGTCTCTTGTTAATCCTTGAGATTTTAGTTCTTGTAGGAGTAAGTCACGAGTTTGGATCATCTCGTCTGCTTCTTTAGTACCTAGGACTGATGGCGCTCCTGAGTCTCCAGTAAAATGACCGGCCGAAATAAAGATACGTCCCATTTATTCACCTCTCGTTAATATTTTTGCTTTTTTAGTCTTCTGCAACTCGATAGCTAGAAATCACAGATAATTAAGTAAATCTAGGGTACTGCCTCTAGTATTTTTTCCCAAGTTCCAGCACTAACAAGTTGCAGTACAATAGTCTTCCCCATCGACTTATCTCGCACATCTGCGGTTTAACTCCGAACAGTCTGAACAACTTGTTCTCTGCCTTAACTCAAAGAATAAACCACCCCGATCGCCCTGCCGGTGAGAAAAAGTGACTAGCTTTTGTAAACTTACGTAAACTCCTCAATCGATTTGAGATTTGAGATTGTGCAATTAACCTCATCCCCAATCCGGGTTAAATATCCCCCTTATTGCTCAGTCTCGGAAGGGGGAACAAAAGCTTGTGTAGTATCGGTTTCAACCGACAAGGATAAAAGGGATTACCTTCCGGTTAATTCAGTCAATTTGTTTTCTTTCCTGAAAAGGAAGTCGCCGTCATGAAACATAAGTAAATTTACTTAATAGGTCAAAATGGCTATGACGGGACAAGAGGCGATCGCCCTAGTTGATAGTCTGTTACAATCCGCAAACAAAAAGCAAAAACTCAATGACATTCAATCCCGCGTCTTTCTGCAAACTTGGGAAGGACACTCTTATCAAGAGATAGCCGATCGCTTACTTTACGAACATGACTATATCAAAAAAGTCGGTTCGCATTTGTGGCGAAATCTCTCTCAAATCATCGGCGAAAAAATCTCAAAGCAAAATCTGCAAGCAGTCTTGCGCCGTTACCAGCATTGCAGTGCGGGCATCTTGCCGGCTAGCGAAGGAGATAGCAGCACTCAAGATTGGGGAGAAGCGATCGATGTTTCCCAATTTTACAACCGGCAACAGGAACTGGAAACATTAAAAACTTGGATTAGCGGCAATTCTACCCGCGCGATCGGGATTTTTGGACTTGGCGGTATCGGCAAAACTTCTCTGTCTGTCAAACTCGCCCAACAAATTCAATCTCAATTTGAATTCGTTATTTGGCGAAGTTTGCAGCAAGCACCAACCTTAGATGCTATACTCAGCAATCTTTTACCGATTTTAACTGGTTCAGAAGCTACAACAAATAACTCTATTTCTGCTCTCATGGAAGAGTTGCGACAAAAACGGTGTTTGTTAATTCTCGACAATCTAGAGTCCATTTTGCAAGGGGGAAATCGCAGCGGACAATACCAACAAGGATATGAAGATTACCGACAGTTATTTGCACGCATTGCTGACGAATCCCACCCAAGTTGCCTGATTTTAACCGGCAGAGAACAACCGGGCGGCTTTGCTGTGCGATCGGGCGAAAATTCAGCCGTGCGATCGATCCAACTCTTCGGAGTTTCACCGCCCGTATGCCAGAAAATATTCGCCGATAAAGGATTAAAAGCAACGCTATTGCAGTGTCAAAATCTTGTCAACCATTTTGGTGGTAATCCCCTCGCAATCAAACTTGCTGCAACTACGATTAAAAATATTTTTGGTGGTGACATTGACGCATTTTTAGTGCAAGGAAATACTGTTTTTAGTGATTTGTGGGATTTGCTCGATCGCCAGTTCGATCGCTTGTCTCCTTTGCAACAACAAATTATGTATGGGATTGCAATTAATCAAGAAAGAGCGACTCCTGCGAATTTAAAAGCTGCAATTTTGCCCGAAGTTTCGGGACGGCAACTGATGGAAGCATTGCAGGCGCTGGCCGAGCGATCGCTCATTTTCGATGAGCGATCGCTCAATTATACCGCATCAACAAATTTAATGCTACAACCGGCGATCGCCGAGTATGTTAGAGAACGATTGCTCGAAAAGTAGCTCTAAGTGGGTCTTGTTAAGGGAGATTTAGGGGCATCTAGACTCAGGTAAAAACAATACCGAAATCTAAACTGATTCATTTGCGATCGCAAACTACGGCCGATCGAACTTTTAATAAATTCCAGGAATTAGTTTTTTTACTCGCTGGCGGTATTCGGAATAGTCGGGATATTTCTCGCTCAGCCAAGTTTCTTCGCGGTTGGCTTTAATGTCGAAAAATATGAGTAAAATTGCCGTGGCTACTAAGTGCGACAAGCTAAGTTGAAAGATTGTCCAGGCGAGGGCTGCTAAAATTAAGCCGCTGTATAATGGATGCCGTACTATTCCGTAAATGCCTGTTTGGATTAATTCTCCGTTTTCTATGGGATAGGGTAAAGGTGTGAGGTTTTTTCCCAAATCTATCAGCCCTTTGACAATTAAAATTAATGCGCCTAAACCGAGAATACTTGCTATAATCCAGGTCAGATAAATTAATTGAGTTGATGCGATTTTGAATCCCGGCGGTTGATAAACTGGCAAGATTGTAAATGCTGTGAGCAATCCTCCTTGCAGCAAAACTAAATATTCGCCGCGGCTGTTTTTGCGCCAGCCTTCGCGCGTGAAACCCCAGTCAGTTAAAATTTTCATAATTGAAGGAAGTTCGGCAACGGATTCTGTAACGGATGTAACGGATGTCGGGAAGAAGGAAGAAGGAAGAAGGAAGAAGGAAGAAGGAAGAGGGAAGAAGGAAGAAGGAAGAAGGAAGAGGGAAGAGGGGAGAGGGCAGAAGGAAGAGGGGAGAAGAAAGTGAACTGTAGGCTGGGTAGAGTGAAGTAAAACCCAACCTACGGCCAACAGCGAACAGTCAACAGTCAACAGTCAACAATTAACAAATTTATTCTCGCCAAGGACGAGTCATTAGTTCTAATTGATTGACTTCATCTTGGCTCAAATTCCAGCCTAATGCGCCTGCGTTTTCTTGGGCTTGTTTGGCGGTTTTTGCGCCGGGAATGGGGATGACTCCGTTTTGGCATATCAACCAGTTTAGGGCAACTTGGGCCGGAGTTCGATCGCGCTTTCTGCCCATTTTTCGCAGGGTGGACATGACTAATTCAATTTTTTCGATGCCGCTTTTGCTGAAGCGGGAGTCCATTTTGCGGGCTCCTGTAGGTGGTTCTTGGGCTGTGTATTTGTCGGTGAGTAATCCTTGGGCTAAAGGGCTGTACGCTAAAATTGTGACGCCCAATTCGCGGGCTGCACTCACAATTCCTTGTTTTTCTACTTGCCGCGACAGCAAGGAGTAACGGACTTGATTTGTTGCTAGGGGAACGCCTTTTGCTGCTAGGATTTTATGGGCTTGGCGCATCTGTTCTACTGAATAGTTGCTGACTCCTACTGCTTGAATTCTGCCTTGTTTGACTTCATCAGCTAAGGCGTTCATCAGGGTTTCTTGACTGAGTAAAAAAGTGAAGGGCCAGTGCACTTGGTAGAGGGCTATTTGTTCTACTTGCAAGCGTTTTAAGCTGGCACTCAAGGCTTCGGAAACGGATTTTCCTGTAATCCGCCAAGGTATGGGGCCGAATTTGGTTGCTATTTGCACGGGTTGGGTGGTTTTTTTGATAAACTGCCCCAGTAATTCTTCTGACAAGCCGTTACCGTAGACTTCGGCTGTGTCAAAAAAGTTGACTCCGTTGTCAAGGGATGTTTTGAATGCTGCTTCGACTTCGGCGGCGCCGTAGTTGCTGCCGTAGTTCCAAAATAGTTTGTCGCCCCAAGCCCAAGTTCCGACGCACAGGGGAATGACGGCTGGGCCGTTTTGTCCTAGGGTAATGGTTGTCACGGTTGGTAAATCCACAGTTATTGATTCTCTTTATTTTTATATGAATTTATACGAATAATCCCGATCGAGCTTCTAGCCGGGGGAGGAATGGCGGCTGGTGGCGATATCTCAGTTACTATAAGTGCAAATGATGTGTTTATTTGAGTAGTTATGTCGATCGACCGTTTGCCAGATTCAAGATTAACAGATTCCGCGACTCCTGCCATCAAGAGAGTTACCCTCCTGACTATGTTCCGGTTGGGTTTGTTTCAGATGGGATTGGGCATGATGTCGATTTTGACGCTGGGGGTACTCAATCGCGTCATGATTAAAGAGTTGGCGATTCCGGCTACTGTGGTGGCTGGTACGCTGGCTATGCACCAGTTTGTCGCCCCGGCTAGGGTGTGGTTTGGGCAAATGTCTGATGCTAAGCCTTTGTTTGGCCATCACCGCACGGGTTATGTGTGGATGGGCGGGGTTTTGTTTGTGATTTCTGCTTTTTTGGCGGTGCAGGTGATGTGGCGCTTGGGCGGCAGTTTGGAGGCTGTGGGGTGGACTACTCCTACTTACGGTTGGGTGGGTTTGTTGGGTTTGATTTTTGCGCTTTATGGTATTGCTATTTGTTCGAGTTCGACTCCTTTTGCTGCTTTGTTGGTGGATGTTTCGGATGAGGAGGATCGATCGAAGTTGGTGGGTGTGGTGTGGTCGATGCTGATGGTTGGTATTATTATCGGGGCGATTGTTAGCAGCGGTTTGCTGAAGCAAATTGATGGTGATGTGCCACGGGAAGTGTTGCAGGCTTCGATTAATGGTTTGTTTGTGAAGGTGCCGGCGCTGGTTTTGCTGTTGGTGGGAATTGCGACTTTTGGGGTTGAGAAAAAGTATTCGCGGTACGGGGTGCGATCGTCCGCAGTGAATCGAGAAGATAAAATTACTCTGGGAAGTGCGCTGCGGATTTTGACTGCTAGCCGCCAAACCGGTTTGTTTTTTACTTTCCTGCTGATTATGACAATTTGTTTGTTTATGCAGGATGCGGTTTTGGAACCTTACGGCGGGGAAATTTTTAAGATGTCCATTTCGGAAACTACGCGGTTGAATGCGATTTACGGTACTGGTACTCTGATCGGTTTGGGTACTACTGGTTTTTTTATTGTGCCCCGAATTGGCAAGCAAAATACGATTAGGTTGGGCTGTTTGTCGGTGGCGGCTTGTTTTGTTTTAATTATTTTATCTGGATTTACTGGGAATCCAATTGTGTTTAAGTCGGCTTTAATGTTTTTTGGTTTTGCTTCGGGAATTACGACGACTGGTGCATTGAGTTTGATGTTGGATTTGACTGCTGCAGAAACTGCTGGGACTTTTATTGGTGCTTGGGGTTTGTCGCAGGCGATGGCGCGGGGTGTGGCGACGATTACTGGCGGTGCTATTTTGGATTTAGGTAGAAGTTTGTTTGGGGTGCCGATGTTGGCTTACGGGTTGGTTTTTGCTGTGCCGGCTGCGGGTATGATTCTGGCTGTTTGGCTGTTGGGTAGGGTGGATGTTGGTGAGTTTCAGGATAATGCTAAAAGTGCGATCGCCACTATTCTTGAAAATGAACTAGACTGATATTTTGGCAGTTGTCACTTGGCAGTTGTCACTTGGCAGTTGTCACTTGGCAGTTGGCAGTTGTTAGTTGTCAGTTGTTATTGCAATAACGAATAACG
Organism: Microcoleus sp. w2-18bC1; assembly: GCF_036700365.1. NCBI lineage: Bacteria > Bacillati > Cyanobacteriota > Cyanophyceae > Oscillatoriales > Microcoleaceae > Microcoleus > Microcoleus sp. w2-18bC1. The sequence continues at coordinate 1,446 of NZ_JAUBOS010000066.1, read as the reverse complement.
AATCAGGAACCAATAACCAATAACTAATGACTAATTTTTGGGATTCAATTTTAACTTTTTCTCAGACTACTGTCAAGACAGTCGGGCAGCAGTTTTTGAAGGATTTCGGTTCTGCACAAGCGGATGAGAAGGATGATGGGAGTTTGGTTACGCAATCTGACAATTGGGCGGATGCGGAGATTAGAAGTGCGATCGCATCTACTTTTCCCAGTCACGGAATTTTGAGCGAGGAAGGAGAACACGTTTTCCCAGATACGGAATGGTGTTGGGTTGTTGATCCTTTGGATGCTACAACTAATTTTGCTAGGGGAATTCCGATTTGGGGTATTTCTTTGGGGTTGTTGTATCGTGGAACTCCGGTTTTTGGCTACGTGCATTTGCCCCCAATTAATCAGTCTTTTCACGGTTTTTATGCGCCTGATTTTGCGGGCGGCGTGTTTGACAATATGCCTCAAGGTGCTTTTTTAAACGGGCAGCAAATTCGGCCGACTGCTGATAAAATGAGCGGAAATCATATTTTTAATTTGTGTTCCCGGAGTGTGGGAATCGGGCCTCATCTTCCGAGTAAAATTCGGATGTTGGGCATGGCTAGTTACAATTTTTTGACTGTGGCTTCGGGTGTGGCTATGGGAGGGGTGGAAGCGACTCCGAAAATTTGGGATATTGCGGGGAGTTGGGTAATTGTGAAGGCTGCGGGTGCGGTTTGGCTGCCGCTGGAATCCCAGGCGATTTTTCCGCTGGAAGTGGGGAAGAATTACGGCAGGATTTCTTATCCGACTTTGGTGATGAATCGGCAGGAGTTGGTGTCGGTGTTTTTGCCGTTTGTGGAGGCTTGGAAGAAGAAAAAAATGGGGTGATACTATTTTAGATTTTCGATTTTAGATTTTCGATTAAGGAATTACTAATTCCCAAAGGGTTTGAATATAATCTACAGTTTCATTCTTTTTGCGAACTGGTATCATTGGCGATCGCACAAATCGCTCAATTATCAAATAAAACTGCAGGGCAGGCGTGACGGAGGAGTCTCCCACGCCTGCCGTGCTGTTTGGAAGAAATATACCGACCGATGACCGATGGTTTAAGTATGTCTACTCTTGTCTGTTTCTGCCAATCTGCGATCGGGTGGTTTTGTTTTACGTCGATCGGGTGATGCGGTTTTGGTACAATTTGTGGTAAGTTTTCCACGAGCTATTATCTCTAGGAAATAAAATTATACCCGTTTTCAAGTAGAGGCACAAGGGTAAATATATTTACTGCGGTGTTGGAAAAAGTAGATGAGTGGTATGGCTAGGTCGAAGAGTTAGCCTGTGGGAAGATACAAGAATAAACTTTGGAAGAAACTCGGAAAAGTCTGTGGTTTGCGATCGCACTAAGGAATGAAAAATAAATAACTTAATGAATTACTCAGGTTGGGGTACGGCTCGATAATTCCATTTGGGCAAATAT
>NZ_JAUBOS010000065.1:0-35713 GCF_036700365.1 Microcoleus sp. w2-18bC1 | reverse complement strand
TTCTCTCCCGGCGCGGTGGCTTTAGTTCTTCTCAAAGCCACCGTTCTCATCTTTATTTAGTCTAAAGTACAGTTATAAATAAACCTGACATTTGTTCCTTATCCCTCAACTGTTCGTAAGCCAAATCTGGCATAGTTGCCCGGTCATGGCTTAACACAATGCGATCGTTCTGGGCCGCCCAGTTGAGAATTGTTGGATCGTCAGCTTCTCGCAAACCAACATCCTGAACGCGAAGCAAGTCAAGGTCTGGCTGACGCAGAAAAAGCCCTCGAACAATATCGCCATTAAAATTTTCATCGCTCAACAGCCGCAGCATAGTTAATCCTCAAGATTGTTTTTGGGCTAACAAGCGCGATCGAATAACGCTGAGATCTGGTTGAATGCCTAACAAACGCTGATGGACGGAATCTGCTAATTGCTCGCGATAATTGAGATAAGCTTCTACTGCTTCTTGGTGTCGGAGATAATAGCCGATCGCACTATAGACATCGGACAATGACAGAGTTGAATAACGCTGCACAATAGATTCCGGCGACGCACCATCCTGAAAAGCTCGAATCACCAATTCCAGCAAAACTCTTGAGTTTCCCACCCGAATAGCACCTTTTCCATCTTCTCGGAAAGGAGGCGCTTCAACTTCCAAAACAAGATTCATCTATTAATATCCCCCAAAATTACGAGCGTATTTTTTCACTCTCCTCTTAAGATTATATAGCAGAAGGAAGAAGGTTTTCTCTTCCTTCTTCCCTCTTCCTTATATCCGTTACATCCGTTACAAAATCCGTTGCCGAACTTCCCTCTTCCCTCAAACTACGATCGCATCGCCTGTTTTTGCTCGGCCTTCAAATCGCGGTTGCTAGCAGCAGCCAACTCCGCATCCAACAGCGTCTTACCAGTCGCAGCCAAATACACATCATCCAAACTCGGCCGAGATTGAGCAATCCCAAAAGTAGGAAGTCCCGCATCTTTCAAAGCTTGCTGAATAGTCACCAGCGCATCACTTTGCGGTGTTACTACTAAATTGAGAGAATTTCCTTGAGCCGTATTGACAATTACTTCCTGCACAAAAGGCAGAGATTGCATCAGAGTTTTAGCTTTTTCGGCTTCTTCGATCGGCGAAAACTCCCGAATCCGCAGAGTCACCCGATCGCCCCCAACCCGATTTTTCAACTCCTCCGGCGTGCCCTCAGCAATCACCGTACCCTTGTCAATAATCGCCACGCGATCGGCCAAAGCGTCAACTTCTTCGAGATAGTGACTCGTAATCAAAACCGTCGTACCTTCCTCCCGCAAGCGGCGCAGGAAATCCCACACTACCACCCGGCTTTCAATATCCAGCCCGACAGTCGGTTCGTCTAACACCAAAACATCAGGCTGATGCAGCAATCCAGCAGCCAAATCCAAGCGTTTGCGGATACCGCCGGAATAAGTACCCGTCTTTTTATTTTCCCACTCCTCCAAACCGAGGAGTTTCACCATTTCGTCAATCCGCCCTTTAATCCTAGGGCGCGGCAAATGGTAAAGCGCTGCTTGCAGTTGCAGGAGTTCCCGCCCCGTCAGCACCTTATCGAGAGCCACTTCTTGGGCGACGTAGCCGAGTCTTTGTCTAGCAATTCTCGGCTGACTGACAGCAGAAATGCCAGACACTTCAATGCGTCCGCTATCGGGCGCACTCAAAGTACAAAGTACCCGCAGGGTTGTGGTTTTGCCTGCACCGTTGGGGCCTAGCAAACCAAATATTTCCCCCGGTTCTACCTTGAAGGAAACATCTTTAACGGCTTCTACAGTGCCGTAGCGTTTCTGAAGATTTTCAATTAAAACGGCGGGAGCCATATATTTTGGGGATGAACTGGTTGTTAATATTTTGACACTTCTGAGCTCAAATTGCCGGAATGGTCAATCGACTAATGCGACTGGCTGTGCTGGTAACGATCGCACACTCCTCCTCAACCGGAAACTGCTTATAATTTTGATTCTTAATATCACTTTAATAAATATTAACTTTATAGCGGTTTTCAACCCTGATCTTCATCAGTTTTCCCACACTCCAATCTCCCCTCTCAAATCCAAAAAATTATGAGTCTTGAGTTAATTATAACTTTTCAGTTAACAACTCAAAACTCACAAGTTTTCAACAAGTAGAGATGCACCCGAAACCTGTTATTTTTTAATTATCTCTACCTATAGGCAGATGTGTAGCGAGATTTTGATAATTAACACACTGGTCCAACACATCACACTTTCGAGCCAACTATTAAACACAAAAAACTTCCCTAATTGGCAAGTTCTACTTGTAACGAGTTTCCAAAAAATGTAACTGTAGGCCCGTGTTCTCAACCCCGATAGTTATCAGTAATTACCAATTCTTTAATCGAAAATCGAAAATCGAAAATCGAAAATGGTATTAACTCCCTTACAGAGAGTGGCTGCCACGTCTTTAATCGACAATTTTTACCCAACCGCGACGAACGTTGTACAGCAGTCGGTTGATGATGGCATACTCATCTTCATTCAGTGTTCTTTCTAAGAGTGCAGATCTGAGCTGTCTCCGGTCGTGGCGAGTCACGACGCTGGAGAACATGACCTGACCAAATAACTCTTCGAGTGTCATTTGGGATACTGACATGATAAACCTCCTAGTTGATTGAGACAGATAAAATTTTAACAGGCTTGTTGTATTTGTATTATGCACTCTGAGAGTGACTTCAAAGGCGATCGAACACATTGACACGGTGTGATTTTTTGGTTAAAAATCTGTGACCAAGACTTTGATGACAAGTGACGTGGATCTCTTAAATTGGTGATGCTTGTCACTAAAGTCAGGAGACAGTTGACAGTTGATCGAGGGAAGAAGCCCGATCGCCCGATCGCCAAATCTAAGCTTCGCCGATCGCCCTCAACAACTCTCCATCCCGTCCTCACCGCTTCTCAACCTTATTTTTCCCTATGCCAATTTTCCAGCTAATTGAGGCATCGGTCAATAGTCGCCACAACCGACTCGGCCAACTCTTTCAGCGCGTAACCCCCCTCCAAACCAAAAGCTATGCGGCGGGTGAGTTGCAGGCAGTATCCGGTGAAAGTACCGAAATCTGACGGCATCAGAGTCATGCTCGCCAGCGGATCAGACGCAGTAGCGTCATAACCAGCGCTGACAATCAACAAATCCGGTTCAAATTTTGACAAAAAAGGCACGACAAGAGATTCAAAGGCGCTCAGGTATTCAGCTATGCCGCTGCCGGGATACAGGGGAATGTTCAGCACGTTGTCGTAGGCACCGCGCTCCTCGGCATCTCCCGTTCCCGGATAGCACGGAGATTGATGCAGGGAACAGTAGGCAATTTGGCGGCAGCTTTCCACCAAAGATTGAGTGCCGTTGCCGTGGTGCACGTCCCAGTCGAGGACAGCGACGCGGTTGATTCCCGGCTGTTCCAAGGCGTAGTGAGCGGCGATCGCAGCATTGGAAAACAAGCAAAAACCCATCGCGCGGGCGTTTTCCGCGTGGTGTCCAGGCGGCCTGGCCAGCACAAAAGCCGGTTCCCCCGCAGCCACCACTCGATCGACCCCATCGAGCCAAGCACTCGCCGCTAGCAGCGCTACATCGTAACTTTCTGCTGAAATCGGCGTATCACCGTCGAGGTAGCCACCTCCCCGATGAGCCAAATGTTCGACTTCTTTGATGTATCTTTGCGAGTGAACTTTTTTGATAGCCGAGAACAGTTGTTGTTCGCGCTGCGCCACTGGGGTGGGCAGTTGCCACTCAATTTGAGCCGCCCAAGGAGCAGCTTTCAGAGCGTTGACGATCGCCGTTAAACGTTCTGGTCGCTCTGGGTGAAGCATTCCAGTCTTGTGTAGCAAGAAATCTTCGGAGTAGATGACGGGTAGCATCGGCTGATTTTAGATTTTAGATTTTAGATTTTAGATTTTTAGTTTGCTTTAAGAAGGCCTTCGGTTTTGTGAAATTACAATTGCGATCGGGAAACCCTTTTATTTTTTTAGATAACCCTCAAAAAAACTCACCAAAGCATGAAAGCCTTCCCCCTAAAAAACCATTTCTAGCTTTTGCCAATTGATGACTAAATCACCAACTGCCAACTTACGAATTTCCCTTGTTTCGCCCATTAATTTTTCTGGCAACTTTCCCATAAATTCAAAGGCAAATTGTGATATAATTTCAGGAGTAATTTGCAATATTTGGCAGCTCTACTGAATCCAAACCGATTTTATCGCATTTTTGAGATTTATAGCGGTCAAATTTAAATTTTTAACGGAGTTTTTCAACCTATGAGTATCTCTGAGTCGCGGATAATCCCGACGGATCTGGGTAATGAGATGTCCCGATCGTACTTGGAATACGCCATGAGCGTAATTGTCGGTCGGGCGCTACCAGATGCCAGGGACGGTCTCAAGCCCGTTCACCGACGCATTCTCTACGCCATGAACGAATTGGGCTTGACTCCCGATCGACCTTTCCGCAAATGCGCCCGCGTCGTGGGGGAGGTGCTGGGCAAGTATCACCCGCACGGAGATACAGCGGTTTACGACGCCCTGGTGCGGATGGCTCAGGATTTCTCCATGCGGGAACGCCTGATCAACGGCCACGGCAACTTCGGCTCCGTTGACAACGACCCGCCCGCTGCCATGCGGTACACCGAATGTCGCCTCACAGCTTTGACTAGCGACTCCATGCTGCGCGACATCGACTCGGAAACAGTTGATTTTGGCGACAACTTCGACGGTTCCCAGCAAGAACCCCTCGTACTCCCGGCACGCATCCCCCAAATTTTGCTCAACGGTTCATCGGGGATTGCTGTAGGGATGGCCACCAACATTCCGCCGCACAATTTAGGCGAAATAATTGACGGTTTAGTAGCACTAATTCACAATCCAGCAATTACTGACCTGGAATTGATGCAGTACATCCCCGGCCCGGACTTCCCCACCGGAGGGCAAATTCTGGGTAGAGGCGGCATTCGCGATGCTTACACCACCGGGCGGGGTTCGATTACAATGCGCGGAGTCGCTGGCATTGAAACCATCGAACATCCTGGCCGCCCCGACAAAGAAGCAATTATTATCACCGAATTGCCTTACCAAACAAACAAGGCAGCGCTAATTGAGAAAATTGCCGAACTTGTCAACGACAAAAGATTAGATGGAATTTCCGACATTCGCGACGAAAGCGATAGAGACGGAATGCGGATCGTCATCGAACTCAAGCGCGACGCCTATCCCCGCGTCGTCCTCAACAACCTCTACAAACAAACACCCCTCCAAGCCAACTTTGGAGCCAATATGTTAGCGCTAGTAAATGGGGAACCCCAACTACTTACGCTCTCCCAATTCCTCAATGTCTTCCTAGACTTCCGCATTGAGACAATTACTCGCCGGACTCAATACGAGCTCCGCAAAGCAGAAGAACGCGACCACCTTCTGCAAGGCTTATTAATTGCCCTAGACAACTTAGATGCAATTATTCACCTAATTCGCGCCGCAGCCGACTCCGCCGCAGCCAAACAAGAATTGATAGATAATTACGGTCTTTCAGAACAGCAATCCGACGCAATTCTGCAAATGCAGTTACGGCGTTTGACAGCATTGGAAGCGCAAAAAATTCAGCAAGAACACGAAGAATTGCGAGCAAAAATCGCCGATTTGGAAGATATCTTAGCGCGTCGGGAACGCATCTTAGAAATTGCCGAATTTGAAGCAGTCGAAATCCAAACCAAAATCGCCACTCCTAGACGCAGTGTGATCGAACACGCCGAAGGAGAAATCGATGAAAGAGATTTAATTGCCAACGAACAAGCAATTATTCTGATCACAGAACAAGGCTACATCAAGCGGATGCCGGTCAGCACTTTCGAGGCCCAAAGTCGCGCTACTCGCGGCAAAGCAGGCGCGAAAATGAAAGAAGACGACGGAGTAGAACATTTCCTTTCCTGCTGCGATCACGATAGCGTTTTGTTCTTCAGCGACAGGGGCGTAGTTTACTCTGTAAAAGCTTATCAAATCCCCGTCTGTTCCCGGACGGCCCGCGGCACTCCCGTGGTGCAACTGCTGCCGATTCCTATAGAAGAAAAAATCACTTCTATGGTGTCAGTCACAGAATTCACCAGCGAAGAATACTTGGTCATGCTGACTCGCGGCGGCTACATCAAGAAAACCGCACTTTCCGCTTTTGGTAACATCCGCACTAATGGATTAATCGCGATTTCTCTAGAAGAAGGCGACCAACTGCGCTGGGTACGGAGAGCAAAAGTTGGTGACAGCATCATCATCGGTACGCGCCAAGGGATGGCAATTCATTTCCGCACTAATCACGAACAGTTGCGCCCAGTCGGCCGCGCGACGCGGGGTGTAAAATCGATGAAATTGCGATCGGGCGATGAGTTGATTAGCATGGACATTTTGCCCAGTTCAATTGTTGCGGAAATTGCTGAACTGGAAACGGAAGATTCGGAATTTGAGGGAGCTAATATTGCTCAATTAGAAACTGGCGAATCGGAATTTGAAGGAGCAGAAATTGCTGAATTGGACACTGAAGATGCGGAAGTGGAAGATGAAGAATTAGAACTGCAAGCCGAGGAAATTGAAGGCGAAGATGTCGAAGAAATTTCGGCAGTTAGCAGCGAAGTTCCTTCAGTGTTGGTAATCACCACCAACGGCTACGGCAAGCGGGTTCCTGTTTCTCAATTCCGCCTACAAAGACGGGCTGGCAAGGGATTGACTGCTACTAAATTTAAGTCGAAAAAGGGTAAGGATCAGGTAGCTGCGCTGCGAATTGTCAACGAAGATGACGAATTGATGATCATTACCAACCGAGGTATTATTATCCGTCAGGCTGTGAGTGCAATTTCTACTCAATCGCGCACAGCAACGGGTGTGCGGGTGCAGCGGTTAGATGAGGATGATTCGATCGTAGCTGTGGCTTTAGTGCCGCCTGCTGGTGAAGAATCGGCCGAAGAATCGGAATCTGAGGAAGTGGCAGAATAGTCATAGGTTAATAGTTTGTAAGGTGCGCGCTGCGTACCTTACTGCTGAATGGTAAAAATGCGATCGCCCCTACTCTGAAGTTTTCCCTCAAAAGTCAAAGATTTTTTCCGGTGAGGTAATGATGAGTCAACTCCAAACCCAACTACTAACTGATACCTGGGTTACAGCGACTTGGGATGAATATATAGAAATTATTAAACAGCCGGAGTACGATCGAGCAAAATGCTACTACTACAACGGACAGTTGAGGATTGAAAGGGCAGCAGTCGGGGCTGATCATGCTGATGACAACGGAATTATCGTCATCTTAATCAATTTATTTGGTATTGCTAAAGGTATAAAAATGAGACTGCTGGTCAACTGTAGCTACGCCAAAACGGGTGTCCGAGGCGCTCAACCTGATGCTTCTTACTACATCGGAGACCGGGTACAAACGGCACCTCGCGGCAGTTCGGTAGTGAATTTGGATAGCGCAGTTTCCCCTGATTTAGCGATTGAAATTGCCGACAGTTCTCTCGTTGACGATTTGGGTACTAAAAGAATGATTTATGAAGAATTAGGAGTGTCTGAATATTGGGTAGTAGACGTACAAAAAGCGCAAGTTATTGCTTTCAAAATAATTGCTAACCGGGGAAGCGAACGGCTGACGGAATCTCAAGTTTTGCCGGGGCTAAAAGTTGCTTTATTAGAGGAAGGTTTGCGCCGCAGTCGCCAGACAGACAATACAGAAGTAGGCAACTGGTTTTTAGAGGAAGTTCGTGAGAATTGTCAATAGTGCGATCGACTGTATTCTTTTTTTTAACTGGAGGCTAGAAACCCGGTTTCTACGAGTTTTGCGAACAGGAACGAGGAATATAGGAAGAAACCGGGTTTCTGAGGTTTGCGTGTGTCCAGGACACGACAATGCCATGCCCGACGCTTGAATCGTTGACAATCGATCCGATAATTGCTATAGCATAATATAATCAAAAAGTTAATAGCAAAAGTCGGTAAAAATGCCTTATTTAACAGCAGCAAACGACATCAAAGCACTCATCGCTAAATTTTCTCAAGCTAAAATTCTGTGGGTGGATACAGAAATCGCTGACTATAAATCCAACCCCAGATTATCTCTGATTCAGGTGTTAGCTGACTCCACAGATTCCACGGGAGATGCCACTTTTCTACTAGATGTCTTGGATCAACCAGAATTGGCAAAAGATTTCATCAACCAAATCATGGTCAATCCAAATATTGAAAAAGTTTTGCACAACGCCAGCTATGACATCAGATTTATGGGCAATGACGACGCTCAAAATGTCACCTGCACATTGCAAATGGCGAGAAAGATTCCAGCTTACATTCTGCCCTTACCTAATCGACAACTCAAAACTTTAATAGAAACACTTTGCGGCATTGCTTATGTAGATAAAACAGAACAAAGCGGCGATTGGGCAAAGCGTCCCCTCACCCAGAAGCAGCTAGAATATGCCAAGATGGACGCGGTTTATTTAGCTGGAGTGCATCGCCGCCTGCTAGAAATCCTTGCCCAATGTTACCCCGAACCGGCAACGGAAAACTTAACTGCATTGGGCGAAAAATATCAGGAAATAGAATCTCGGTGGAAGCCACTAGACTCAGAAATTTCTGAAGTCAAAGAACGATTTAAAGCGGGGATGATGGCGCAAAAGCTTAAAGATAGTTCTTATTTTGAGCTTTCCAGTTCGATAACGATGAAAGTAGATTTTATGACGCTGGCAAGACTGACGCAAACTGAGGGAATTGAGTTAAATTTTCCAGTGACGCTGACGAAAGAAATTCAAAAACAGTTAGGCCAACTCATCGCCGATCCATCTTTAGAAGTTGAGGAGATTGCTAGTAGGCGCTTGAATTCCAACCTACAGCAACGGCGGAAATCTACTAAGAAAGTTGTACCGGAACCGGAGAGTGAGGATTTAACAGCATTGGGGGAAAGGTACAAAGAAATTTTGGCTGAATGGAAGTTGCTGGATTCTGAAGTTGAGCATCTGAAAGAGCGGATTAAAAAAGCAATGTTGGTGCAAAATCAGGAAAATACTCCCCATTTTAACTTATCTAGTTCCTCGATTTTGAAGGTAGATTTTGCTAGCTTAGCAAAACTTGCCCTATCTGTGGGAGTTGAGTTAGATTTTATGGTGACGCTGACTCAATACATCCAAAAGCGGTTAGGGGATGCGCTTAACAAAATTGATGTGCAAATTGAGTATATTACCAGTTGGCGAATGACGGCGAAGACTGTGGAAGATGAAGAGGAAGAAATTCCGTTTTAATTAACGTCAGTTCTGGTTAAGCAGAAGGAGGCAAAACCCAATCAAACCCAAGAGAGTGCTTCTTAGGTTGATGGCAATAGGCAATTAAACCACACAAAACATTCGCACAGAGGCGTTGCTTAATCAGGGTATGAAAAAATAAGTTTAAAATCCAGAAACTGTGTCGAAAATGGTTTCTATGACTTGCCTATTTTGCCTTGCATACCGTAAATCAGCAACGCCTATTTTCCTTTTATTCGGATCTTAATCAAGTCTTGTTCACCGCTGACCTTTTCCATCCACTCGACGGTATTGCCGGAGCAGTCGTTGGTCTCGCGTATGTAGTCTGCTACGGTGACAGAAATGTCAACGAGAGAACCTATTCTTCGCTGCTCAGCGACCGGTCATTTGCTCCAGCTTTTCAGGGTACCGAGACCCTTGCACCGCGATCTTGGAGGCGGCGTCATCGATGTCACGCACATCGTCAGATGTGAGTTCGACGGAGACTGCCCCAATGTTTTCATCCAAGCGATGCAGCTTCGTAGTGCCTGGGATTGGAACAATCCACGGTTTCTGGGCTAGCAGCCAGGCGATCGCAATCTGAGCTGGTGTTGCCTGCTTCCGTTCTGCAATACTACCGAGCAGATCAATCAAGGCTTGATTCGCCTTGAGAGCCTCCGGCGTGAAGCGAGGCAGGGTGCTGCGGAAGTCGGAACTGTCGAAGGTCGCATTTTCGTCGATCTTGCCGGTGAGGAAGCCCTTTCCCAGCGGGCTGTACGGGACAAGTCCGATGCCAAGTTCCTCAAGGGTCGGTATCACTTCCGCTTCAGGCTTTCTCCACCACAGCGAGTATTCGCTCTGAAGAGCCGTGACTGGCACAACGGCATGGGCGCGCCGAATCGTTTGCACGCCTGCTTCAGAGAGTCCAAAGTGCTTCACCTTACCTTCCTGAATCAGTTCCTTCACTGCTCCTGCCACGTCTTCGATCGGCACGTTCGGATCGACCCGGTGCTGATAGAGAAGGTCGATCGCCTCCACCTTCAGCCGCTTGAGCGAACCCTCCACGGCTTCCTTGATGTGTTCCGGTCGGCTATTGAGTCCGGGTGAACCCTTCATGCCACGAGGATCGGAATTCGGACTGATGTCGAACCCAAATTTAGTAGCAATGACCACTTGCCCGCGGAAGGGAGCGAGGGCTTCACCCACCAACTCTTCGTTTAAGTACGGGCCGTAGACTTCGGCAGTGTCAAAGAATGTTATTCCGCGATCGACGGCGGCCGCCAGAAGAGCAGTCATCTCCTGTTTGTCTTTGGGTGGGCCATAGGAAAAACTCATTCCCATACAGCCAAGCCCGATCGCCGAGACTTCCAGATTACTATTTCCAAGTTTGCGTTTTTGCATTTTTTGAACTCCTGTCTTTGAATTAAAGGTCGAAACTGTCTTACTTCACGCTCAAGGTTGTTATTGCTTGGATGGTTTCATGTTCAGCAAAGTAGGTTTGGAACGTTCAGGGCTTCGGGGGCGCTTCTACACCCGAAAAAACCAGCACTGCGTCTGGCAGACGTGCCCCACGAATCTCGATCGCCGAAACAGATCGGTTCAGTTCGGCGAGTTCGGCAGGCGTGAATCGAATGGCTGCCGCGCCGATGTTCTCGATCATGTGCGGCATCTGTGTCGTGCCGGGAATGGGGACGATCCACGGCTTCTGTGCCAAGAGCCACGCCAGCGAGATTTGAGCAGGAGTGGCTTGTTTCCGCTCAGCCCAGGTTTTGACTAATTCCACGATCGCCAGGTTGTGCGGCAGATTTTCGGGCGAGAACCGGGACTCAACGCCGCGAATGTCACCAGGAGCGAACCGCGTCTGGGCGTCAATGGCACCTGTCAGAAAACCCACACCAAGCGGACTCCAAGGAACAAAGCCGATGCCCAGTTCCTGGCAGAGAGGGATTACCTCTTCTTCCGGCCCACGCCAGAGCATCGAATATTCGTTCTGAACGGCGCTTACGGGCAACTCGGCATGAGCGCGGCGTAACGTTTTCAGCCCCATCTCGGACAGACCCCAGTGCAGAACCTTGCCTTGCGCCATCAACTCCTTGACTGCGCCGGCGACATCTTCAATTGAAACCTGTGGGTCAACTCGGTGCTGGTAGAGAAGATCGATGCGATCGGTGCGGAGGCGCTTGAGCATACCATCGACTACCCGCTTGATGTGTTCCGGGCGGCTGTTGAGTCCCGGACGGCGCTCACCGGTTTCTTGATCGATGTTCCAGCCGAACTTGGTTGCGATCGCGACCTGATCTCGGAACGGAGCCACGCCTTCGCCCAAGATTCGTTCCACCTCATGTGGCCCGTAAGCCTCCGCCGCGTCGTAAAAGGTGACGCCCCGGTCAAAGGCTGTCCGAATGATGTTGAACATCTCAGACCGGGTGGGGATGGTCTGTTGATAGGTGCGGCTCATGTTTTGGACGCCAAGGCCGACTGCAGAGACTTCCAGGGTACCGAGCTTGCGGCGTCCCTCAATCGTGGGCGACGACTCTCCGTCAGCGGGGCGATCCGCCGGACCAGACTGTGCACTGGCGGACATACGACTCAATAACGAGGCTGCGGCTAAGCCTACCCCTGCACCAAGAAATGTGCGGCGACCAGGCAGCGCGGGGCCGTGTTTTCCATTTCGACCTTTTCGTTTTTGCATGATTTTTCCTTTAAGGGCAATTACAGTCAAGATTCCACCGTAGGCAAGGTAGGACGGCCAGAGATGGAGAAGTTCCGCCCCGATCGCCGTTTTGGGTGGTGGCACTTTGATTTCGAGCACCAGCAGGGTAATGGCGATCGCAAAAACCCCGTCGCTGAATGCCTCCAAACGGTTAGTATCCACACTCACCTCCTCTGCGAGTAACGATTGCCAAATTTGCGCTTCTGTATGGTTGCTCCTTCTAGAATCTGCCTCAATTATTCAGATTTCAGAGATGCCATATCGATCGAGAAGCGGTACTTCACATCTGATTTGAGGAGGCGATCGTAAGCTTCGTTAACCTTCTGGATGGGGATAACTTCAACATCCGCAGTGATATTATGTTCACCACAAAAGTCCAGCATTTCCTGGGTTTCCGCAATGCCGCCGATGTTAGAGCCGGAGAGACTGCGCCGCCCCATAATCAGGCTGAATGCCGCAACCTCCAGAGGATTCTCCGGTGCGCCAACCAGGGTGATGTTACCGTCGAGGCGGAGCAGGTTGAGATAGGCGTTGATGTCGTGCTTGGCGGAAACGGTATCAAGGATGAAATCGAAGCTACCAGCGTGCTTTTGCATTTCGTCGGCATTGCGGGAGACCACGACCTCGTGGGCACCGAGGCGGAGCGCATCTTCCGTCTTACCGGGCGAGGTGGTGAAGACGACGACATGAGCGCCGAAGGCACGAGCAAACTTCACGCCCATGTGTCCCAATCCTCCCAGACCGACCACGCCAACTTTCTTGCCCTCGGTGACACCCCAGTGGCGCAGGGGCGAGTAGGTGGTGATCCCGGCGCAGAGGAGCGGCGCAACCCCAGCGAGATCGAGGTTATCTGGAACGCGCAGAACGAAGCGTTCATCGACGACGACGCTATCAGAGTAGCCACCATAGGTGACGGTCGCAGTCTTGTGCTTGTCTGGGGAGTTGTAGGTGAGGGTCAGGTTCGGGCAGAACTGTTCAAGATTAGCTTTGCACTGGGGACAGGTTCCATCCGAATCAACCATGCAGCCAACTCCTGCCAGATCGCCTGGCTTGTACTTCGTCACTGCCGGGCCAACCTGGGTGATACGTCCCACCATTTCATGACCGGGAACGATCGGGTAGACCGTGCCGCCGCCCCACTCGTTTCGCACCATGTGAAGATCGGAATGGCAGATGCCACAGAAGAGGATTTCGATCTGAACGTCGTGTTCGGTTAGGTCGCGCCGTGCGATCGTGTCAGAGGCTAATGGTGATGTTGCACTAGCTGCGGAATAAGCTTTGGCGTTGTACATGAATTGATGCTCCTATTGATTTACATTTGGTGTCTGCTACTGCTGTCGCTGACCTGCGATATGACTAATCGCCCTTGGCGCTGAAGGTAGCGATCGCGACAATGCTTTGTTGTCGTGCGTTTAATGTCGTGCGTTTAGGGTTCGATCGCGTTAGCGGCGATCACTGCACCGTTTGGCCACCATCGATGACCATAGCGTGGCCGATCATGAAGGCAGCCGCATCGGAGCACAGCCAGATGACGGCCGCAGCGATCTCTTCGGGCGTGCCCATCCGTCCGACCGGCTCCTCTGCAATGACCTTCGCACGCCCCTCGTCCGTGTCGCCGGTGAAGCGACCCATCATCGGGGTGTCGATGTAGCCGGGACAGACAGCGTTGACGCGGATGTTCTGCGCGGCGTAGTCGAGGGCCGTTGCCTTGGTCAGTCCGATCACGCCATGTTTTGCGGCGGTGTACGCGGGGCTGCCCTTGATACCGATGATTCCCGCGCCGGAGGATGTGTTAACGATCGCGCCGCGTCCCTGCTTTAGAATCAGCGGGATCTCGTGCTTCATGCACAGGAAAACGCCACGGAGGTTGATGTCGATAATCCGGTTCCACTCCTCCTCCTCGTACTCTGCGGTCGGAGCCGCATTCCTCGGCTCGATGCCCGCGTTGTTGAAGGCAAAGTCCAGCCGCCCGAAAGCCTCAACGGTCTTGTCCAGGGCCGCCTTCACCTCCTCGGTTCGCGTTACATCGCACCTGACAGCGATCGCCCGACCGCCCAGTTCTTCGATCGTGCGTGCCGTTTCTTGATTGCCCTGTTCTGAAACATCAGCAGCCACCACGCTGGCACCCTCACGGGCAAACGCCAGCGCCGTAGCTCGACCAATGCCACTCGCTGCTCCGGTGACGAAAACGACTTTGCCGATAAAGTTTCCATTCGATTGTGTTGACATATTTTTCTCCTCCTAGTTGCTCGCTTACTTGTTGAGGTGCTGATTGAAAAAGGACGCAAGCTTGTCCCACGGGATAAGGTTCACCCGATCGTACAAATCGACGTGCCCGGCCCCTGGAAGAATGTAAAGTTCCTTTGGTTCGGCTGCGCGCTTGTAAGCATCTTCACTGAACTCTCTGGAGTGTGCATCTGCACCCGTGATGAAGAACATAGGACGAGGCGAAATCGTCTCAATGTCATCAAACGGGTAAAAGTTCATGAATTTAACGTTACTGGTAAGCGTCGGGTGGGTTGTCAGTTTCGGCGACGAACCTTTGGGAGTGTATTCGCCCCTGGGAGTGCGGTAGAAGTCATAGAACTCACGCTCAATAGCAGTGGACTTCTCATTCAGTTCATGTACAGTCCCGCTTGTGTATTTGGTCTCGCCGCCCGTGAACTCCGCATAGCGTTGCTCGGCCGCCTCTGCGATGACTTTCTTTCTCTGTTCGAGGGTCGTAGAATGCCTCAGCCCGTTACGATTGGCCGCACCCATGTCGTACATACTGACCGTCGCAATGGCCTTCATGCGCGGGTCGATCTTGGCGGCGCTGATGACGAAGCTGCCGCTGCCGCAAATCCCAAGAACGCCAATCCGTTCTCTGCCAACGAATGGTCGGGTGCCCAGAAAATCCACCGCAGCACTGAAATCCTCGGCATAAATATCCGGCGCAACAACGTTGCGGGTCTGCCCCTCACTCTCGCCCCAGAAGGACAAATCGAGGGACAAGGTGACGAATCCCTGTTCAGCCAGTTTTTGGGCGTACAGATTCGAGCTTTGTTCTTTGACTGCGCCCATTGGATGCCCGACAATAATTGCCGGATTCTTAGCATTCTGATTCAAGGTTTTGGGAATGAAGAGATTTCCGGCAACCTTCATGTTGTATTGGTTTTTGAACGTAACCTTCTGCATAGTCACCTTGTCACTCTTATAGAAGTTGTCCGCCCCCTCGACTACAACAGACTGCTGCACGGGTGCTTGGGATATCTTAGAGGCGCGCGTTTTGTCGATCGCAACTGCCGCTGTCGTCGCACCGATCGCACTTATCAAGAGGGTTAGTATCAGGTGTTTCATTAGAGTTCTCCAAATGTGTGGATTGGTTAGCTGTTGTAGAGGATGGATACTCCTATCGATTTACATTGAGTGTCCGGTATTGCTCGTCACTGACCTGTTCCAGCCAGTCCACGACCTTGCCGTTGAGTTGTTCGTGAAGGGCGATATGCGTCATGGCTGTAGTGGCTGTAGCTCCGTGCCAGTGCTTCACTCCCGGCGGAATCGAAACCACATCACCGGGTCTGATTTCCTGAATTTGTCCACCCCATTGCTGGACATAGCCAACCCCAGCCGTCACGATGAGCGTTTGTCCTAATGGGTGGGTATGCCACGCAGTTCGCGCTCCAGGCTCAAAGGTGACACTGGCACTACCCGTGCGGGCTGGACTTTGGGCTGAGAATAGGGGGTCAATGCGGACGGAACCTGTAAAGTTTTCGGCAGGCCCTCTGGTGGAAGCCTGCGAACCGTTTCGTCTAACCTCTACAAGTTGTGTGTTATTGCTGGATGGGGCTTGTGTTTGTACCACAGGAGAGAAGCCCAAAGCAAGCAGAGAAGATGACACGATCGCGATCGCAAGCAGTTTCATTTTTATCTCCTTTGACGTTTCTACTAAATTCGCTCGATTGTCACTTCTACAGAACCAGGGACATTAAATGCTTCTACGCCAGCATCGATCTTGCCGATCGTGATGATGCCTGGGTCAGGGATTTCCTGTCCGTCGCGGCGATAATAAATAGCCACATCAGAACTGGGAGACCAGTAAATGATGTCTCCAACTTCATAGGTTTTGGTTCGCTCTCCCTCCTGGGAAATCGCTCTCGGCAGGTGGGCAAACTTTTCTCTGCCAAACAAATCGTTCATCGTCAGCGTTAACGGCAGCAGGGAAATAAAATCTCGTGTGGTTGGGTTGTCGATTAACGTGGCTGTAACGATTTTGTCTCCGACTTTGATGTTGATCTGCATACTGTTTGCCTGCTGGGTTGATATTTCAGTCGGCATCTTTGATGAGGCACTGCTAGGCATACTGTTATCGGTATGGCAGGCTGAGTAACTTAGGGACATCACCAAAGCGATCGCTAGAATCAGCATTCTCCTGCCGCAGTTTCTTCGCTGCATGACAAACCATTTCAGATGTATCAAGATCCTCTTCATGAGTTTTCTCTTGAATAAAAATCCAGACTCTTGCGGGAAGCCTGAATGCCATTTCATTGCTTTAACCTCATTCTAGGAATCCTGAAAGGCAAGCAATAGAACGATCGTCTAGGATGGTTGTACAATCCTGCAAACTTGTACTGATTTCTATTCAAGCCACGCTAGATTCTTATACAGGCTTAGCTGCCAAACCCTTGTCTTTACCTTGATGTGTCTATAAATCTATCTAAACGGGCATAAGAAATGAACGCTGCAAAAACGAGTGAAAAGTCCGGTAGAGCCTTGATGAATGACTTTCAGACAAAGCGCGAGGCAGACCGATCGCAAGCCAACCGAGAGGAACTAACGGAGCGAATTGCCCAAGCGATTCGTCAAGATGGAGCGATCGAACCGCTGAAAGGATTGCACTTCTACCGCTCCTCTTCCCCTGGGGAATGCTTTCATAGTGTCTCTATTCCTGCCTTTTGTGCGATCGCTCAGGGCTGCAAAGAAGTGCTTTTGGGCTGCGATCGCTATCAGTACGATCCGATGCACTATCTGTTGGGGACGGTCGAACTGCCGATTGCCAGTCGCATTTTAGAAGCAACCCAGGAAAAACCGTACCTGGGTCTTCGTTTCGATCTCGACCCTACCCTAGTTGGCTCAGCCATGATTGAGGCAGGCTATCCTTCAGCACAACGAGGTGCCAGCGTAAAAGCGATCGATGTCAGTCCGTTAGATGCAAATCTGTTAGATGCTGTCGTGCGGCTCGTCAGGCTGCTCGATTCCCCTGCTGAAGCGTATATGCTTGCACCCCTGATTAAGCGGGAGATTATCTATCGGCTCCTCATGGGAGAACAAGGTGGCCGACTCTGTCATATTGCAGTTTTGGGTGGCTACACTCACCAAATTGCTAGAGCAGTCGATCGACTTCGTAAAGACTTTAACCAGCCGCTTCGGATTGAAAGCATCGCACGAGAGCTGGGAATGAGTGTATCGAGCTTCCACCATCACTTCAAGTCTGTCACTGCCATGAGTCCTTTGCAGTTCCAGAAGCAACTGCGACTCCAGGAAGCTCGCCGTCTGATGCTGGGGCAAAACCTTGACGCTACCAGTGCTGCCTACCGTGTGGGTTATGACGATTCTTCGCACTTCAACCGAGAGTACAAGCGACTCTTTGGTATACCGCCGATGCGCGATGTGGAGCGGCTGCGAGAAGCTGCTAGGGAGATTGCGAGTTCAACTTGACATCCTCAAGATGCCCTAATCTTGCTATAAATCGCTAAAACGCAGTTATAGTTCCCGCAATCGTATAGATAGAAAATCATCTTGCGATCGCTCTGTTAATAATTTCCATAAACTGATGCAGTAAAGCAGTCAACTCTCAGCAAACTCTCCGGCGTGGAATCGATCGCGCTTTAAATAAAAATATTTAACCAAGGTGGGCAAATAATGCCCACCCTCCCTAATTCCTACTTCCCTACCGTGAAATACTCATTTTTAGCATACACGCTAATAATGCAGTCTCCCACTTCAAAAAACATCCCCTCTTGCTCATCTTTAGAAAATTGCAAGTTGCCGTATTTAGAATTAATTTCCTCAGCAGTCGCCGCTTTTGCCTCCATTTCATCCGGGATAAGTCCGGTAGAACCGATATAGAAAACCAGCGGTGAAACTTTTTCCCTGTACACTTTTTCGGCATAAGCTTCCAGTCGCTCATTCGCATTAGCTAAAGCAGCGACAAACTCCTCTCGCTTGACATCTTCTCCCTGCCATTTCGCTTGTAAAAGGCGCAGCAAACTATCTGCACCCACTTTCGCTAAAGTAGCGCTAACAATTCCGTTATCCTCCAGCCCCAAAAACTCATCGAAAATCAGTTTCATCAAGTCGTCAACTTTGGTGATTTTTGTTCTGGATGACAGCGTTTTGTGGGCGAAGACAACAGGCTCATCTAACGTGATGTCAAATGTCGGTTTTGCTAGCTTTTCGCCCGTGTTTTGGTGGTAAACTTCATAAAGGCGATCGAGAAATTTGTTGGCAGAGTGCAATTTGCCGAAGTTGAGGATGTTTTTGCTGCCGATGTCGATTTTGTAGCTGACTCGCGAATCTACTGAACCGTTGGCGATCGCACTTTTTAAATCTGTGTATTCCGTCGTCGTCGGAAAGTTGATGTAAAGGCTTTTTGACAGATAATGCTGTTTCAATTCTTCCAATTGTTCCGCAGTGTAAGCCTCGGATTCCTCCTTCAAATGAGCCGAGAGAATGCTAGAGAGAATTTTGATTTTTGCGAGTTCCTCAAACACTCCGTCAAGGCTGCTGTAACGCCCGTAAAAAGGCACTAGAGGCAAAGTCTCTAACTTAATATCGTACTCTGAACGGAAGTCAAATTCTTGCACAGGCGAACCGTCTTTTTCAAGGATACCGCATTTGTTGAGCAAATTAAACACTGGTTTGCTGCTGATTTTGGTTCGCAGCGACTTAATATTAACTTCGCCGTCGCTGACAATGGTATAATTGTTGAAAGTATTGAGGTCTGTAACTAGAATTCCCGCCACTTCTGCGATTAAAGTTCCATCCTCAACTTTTACCAGCTTAGCTTTTCGGGTAATCAGCATATTGATGGTAGCGGTATTTTGATTGATGGCAAATGAACCCATTTGCACGTATTCGCCACCATCTAAGAATTCTGTTTTCAGCCAAGGCTTGACAAGGTTGCCGTTTTCGTCTCGCTTTCCCTCAATTCGCTTCAAACCTTTTCGCTGATAATTTTCTTGCAAGTGTTTCAAGTTGATGATGATGCTGTTGCTGTTTTCCTCCAATATCTTGATTAACTCCAGCAGGGAAATTTTATCGCTGACTTTTACCCGATCGCCAATTTCATGATTTGTCAACACATCAGGCGCAAAAACAGCCTGTTCCAAATCTTCCGTAAACTCGGCTATTTGGGCATTTGTCAAAGCTTTAGCGTGTTTTTCGGTCAAAGTAGCGTCGAAGGTGCTCGCCAGCGCATACTTAGCCGTATTTAAATTGCCGTCAGCGAGGTTAGCTTTCGCAAAAGCAAACACCGACTCATCAGTTTGAGCAACGGGAACATCTAGTTTGTCATACTCATCTTTGGCGACTTTCTGATATTTGTAAAAAAGTCCCCGATCGTCTGCTTTCAGCCCGCAGATTTTCAGCGTGCTCGATGAACCGTTGATTTTCTTGCCACTTTTGGAAACAAAAACTTGATAATCATATTCCTTAATTAACGGTTCTTCCAGCGGCGGTGCAACGGAACTACCTAACAGTTTTGTGCTATCGTAAAGAGCATCATAAACCATTTTGACTTCGCCAGCGCGGATGCAATTTCCCGATAATGTGTTGGCGATTTTGGAGAGAAGTTTGAAGTCAGCAGAGGCATAGGATATCGTGTTGGCAAACACATCCATGTCTTTGAGTTCTTCGCAAATTTCCCCTAGTTTTGCAGATTCCGAATTGGGACTGGGGTCATTTGCATAGCCGTCTGTGTGCAAATTGATCGCTGTCATTTCTCCCGCTTTAACCAGAGATTTAGCGATTTGCATCGACTGCGATATGCAGGTACTGCCAGCCGTGTGGATTTTTTGAATTTCTTTGATGTATTGAGAGTCAAGCTTCAGCACTTCTTGAATGGGAATTCGCTGGAAATGACAAATTACGTCCCCATTGCCAGCATAGGAAATCAAGCTGACAATTAGCTGGTAATTGTTGTATTCGTCTAAGGTCAAAAGCTTGATTAGGGTTTCTTTCAGTGGTTTTAAGTCATAATACATTGAGCCGGAACGGTCAATGATGATGATGCTGTGAGCGACGGATTTTTCTGGGATATCGCCTGGTGTTCTTTCTAAATTAATGCGATCGACTAAATAGAATGCCTTTGCGTTTCCGGCAAAATTGTAGAGGGTAAACTTGGTGCGAGTATTGGAGGCTGCTTGGCTGCTGGAACTTTTGACTTGAGATGATTGTTTTGCTTGCCGTGCCATAGTTTTCACCTATGTTGATTTTTTCTTCAACTTTATCATGACACGCGCTTCTGTGGATGTCAAGGTCTGTGTGGAAAATTATCTGCGAAGCTGAATAAGCATTAATATTTAGCGCTGCGGTGCCAGGGAAAACTGCGGCGGTAAGGTAAAGGTGGGCTTTTTTGGCAAAAGTAGTGGATCTGCGTAAATATTTAGTAAAGATTTAGTAAATCATGCTTTATTTAGAAAATCCCCTGCTCAAACTTTATCTAAATCTAATCGGATGGGTGACGTTGGGATTTTTTCTCGGCCGCCTGCTACCGAGAAGCTATTCTACATATTTAGCCAAGTTTCTTTTCTTCTTTGGCACGCCATTGAGCATTGTTGGTTTCATCCGTAGCGCCAATTTGTCTGGCGCTATTTGGATGGCGCCGCTGACAGCTTGGGCGGCAATTCTAGCAGGTGGAGGACTCGCTGGGATTTTGATAGTTTTCGGTGTCGGCGACGAACGTTTCAAGACTCTTCATCCGATCGCCCAAAATACCTCTGAACACACCAGCGCTTGGAGTTTGCCCACTCAAGGCAGCTTCTTATTGGCAACGATGGTGGGTAATACGGGTTTTTTAGGCATTCCCGTCACCTTGTCCTTATTAGGCTCGGAACACTTTGCCTGGGCGTTATTTTATGACTTGCTAGGCACTACCATGGGGCTCAATATACTGGGAGTTGCTATTGCTTCTCACTGCGGTAAAAGCGATCGCCCTCTGAGTTGGTTAACACCCCTGCAGGCAATTTTTATGAATCCGGCACTGTGGGCTTTTGGTTTAGGATTTGTCTCGCGAAGCTTACCGCTGTCGGCACCAATCGAAGAATTGTTAACAACAGGTGCTTGGACTATAATTACTTTAGCTTTAATTACGATCGGGATGCAGTTGAGCAAGTTGAATTCCTTGCACAACCTCAAACAAGTTTTGGCTTGTCTGGCGATTAAAATGCTGTTAATTCCCTTGGTAATTGGCACGGGATTAACGTTTTTGGGGATCGCGGGCGCGCCGCGACTTGTGCTAGTGCTGCAAATGGCAATGCCTCCTGCTTTTGGTACTACATTGCTGGCAGAAGCTTTCAATCTCGATCGCGAATTAGCCGTAACTGCGATCGGCATCGGCTGCGTTAGTTTATTATTCACGATTCCCCTATGGATGAGGCTATTTAATTTTTAATAAAAATAGGTCGGCTTCACTTTAAAAAATACTTAATTTAAGTGATCCCCGTCACAAATATTGATGGTTAATGTCATATTAATTTAATAATTACTGGACTGGGAAACTGTATTGGCTTCTGTTAATGTGGAAATAGCCTGCGGAGGAAGGGAAGAATAAAAGTATGGCAAGTATAAATTTTACATTGACAGGTTATCAAATTTTCGATCGCATTTACTCAGGAACTCGCACCCTAGTTTATCGAGCTTTTCGCACTAACGATAAACAGCCCGTCGCCATCAAAGTCTTGCAGAACGAGTATCCCAGCTTCAGCGAACTGGTGCAATTTCGCAATCAGTACACGATCGCCAAAAACCTCAACTTGCCCGGAATCATCGAAACCTACAGCTTGGAAACCTACCAAAACAGCTATGCGTTGGTAATGGAAGACTTTGGGGGAATTTCTCTGGACGAATGGACGGAAAAACGGGAAACTGCGCCGACTCTGAGCGAGTTTTTGTCAGTGGCGATCGACCTGAGCAATATATTAGATATACTTTACCGCCACCGGATAATTCACAAAGACATTAAACCAGCCAATATTTTAATTCATCCCCAAACAAAACAAGTCAAACTCATTGACTTTAGTATTGCATCTTTGCTACCAAGGGAAACTCAAACCCTGATGAATCCTAACGTGCTGGAAGGGACACTCGGCTATTTGTCTCCCGAACAAACGGGAAGGATGAATCGGGGGATTGACTACCGGACAGACTTTTACTCTTTGGGCGTGACTTTTTACGAATTGCTGGCGGGACAATTGCCGTTTCAATCCAATGATGCGATGGAATTGGTACACTGTCATATTGCCAAGCAACCGCCATCACTGCATGAAATCAATCCCGAAATCCCGCCGATACTGTCGGAGATTGTCAGCAAATTAATGGCAAAGAATGCCGAAGGCCGCTATCAGAGTGCGTTGGGGCTGAAATTAGATTTAGAATTTTGTTTGAAGCAACTTGAAGAAAACGGTAGGATAGAGAGTTTTGCGATCGCGCAGAGGGATGTGGGCGATCGATTCATGATACCAGAAAAACTTTATGGTCGCGAAATTGAAGTCGAAACCCTACTCCAAGCCTTTGATCGCGCCAGTAGTGGCACAACTGAAATGATGCTAGTAGCTGGTTTTTCTGGGATTGGGAAAACTGCAATTGTAAATGAAGTTCAAAAACCAATTGCTCGCCAGCGCGGCTATTTCATCAAAGGCAAATTCGACCAATTTAACAGCAACATTCCTTTCTCAGCTTTTGTCCAAGCATTTCGAGATTTAATGGGACAATTGTTGAGCGCAAGTGACCAGGAGTTGAAAAATTGGCAAACTCAAATATTGCAAGCAGTGGGCGATAACGGACAAGTCATTATTGAAGTAATTCCCGAACTCGAAAAAATTATTGGGGCACAACCGCCCGCACTCGAATTATCAGGAACTGCGGCCCAAAATCGGTTTGATTTGCTCTTTCAAAATTTTATTCGCGTGTTCACCAAACCAGAACATCCCCTGGTGATGTTTTTGGATGACTTGCAGTGGGCTGATTCCGCCTCGCTGCGGTTAATGCAACTGCTGGTTTCCGAGTCAGCAACCGACTATTTATTAGTAATTGGTGCCTACCGAGATAATGAAGTATTGGCAGCACATCCGTTGATGCTGACACTGGATGCAATGGTCAAAGGTGGGGCAACGGTGAATACTCTGACGCTGGAACCGTTGAGTTCAACAAGTCTAAATCATTTGGTTGCTGATACGCTCAATTGCGATCCATCTTGGGCAAGACCTTTGGCTGATTTGGTGGCACAAAAAACCAAAAAAAATCCCTTTTTTGCAACGCAGTTTCTCAAAGCACTGCATCAGGATGGGCTGATTGAGTTTGACCGGGTTGCTGGTTATTGGCAGTGCGATATTGTGCGAGTTCGGGAGGCAGCGCTGACGGATGATGTGGTCGAGTTTATGGCGTTGCAGTTGCAAAAACTGCCGCCAGGAACTCAGAATGTGTTGAAGTTGGCTGCTTGTGTTGGGAATCAGTTTGATTTGGGGACTTTGGCAGTTGTCTCCCAGCAATTGGAAACGGAAACGGCGGCAGATTTGTGGAAGGCTTTGCAAGAGGGGTTAATCCTGCCTGAAAGTGAAGTCTACAAGTTTTATATGGGGCGAGAAAGACGGGAGGAGGCAGAAAATTCGGAGGTGGTGAATTACAAGTTTTTGCACGATCGCGTTCAGCAAGCTGCCTATTCTTTAATTCCCAAACAAGAGCGATCGCGTGTTCACTATCAGATCGGACAATTACTGATCCAGCAAATTTCACCGGCAGCTATAGAAGAGCAAATTTTTTCAGTAGTCAATCAGTTGAATTATGGTATTGCGCTGATTGAAGACCAAACAGAACGCGACCATCTGGCACAACTCAACCTCACGGCTTGCCGCAAAGCCAGAGCCGCTACTGCTTATCAAGCTGCTCGCGAGTATGCGGAGATCGGGCTAAATTTGCTTGGAGAGAGCGCTTGGCAACGGCAGTACGAGATGACCTTGAACTTGCACGACATAGCAGCAGAAGTGGCTTCACTCTGTGGTGATTTTGACCAGATGAATCAGTGGATTGACACTGTGATTTATCATACCAGAACTCCCCTAGAGCGAGTGAGCGTTTACATCGTCAAAATTCAGGCATTATCGTCCCAGAACAAGTTTTTAGACGCAATTGCTATCGGTTTGTTGATTCTCAAAGAATTAGGAGTTGAATTGCCCGATAGCGCTACATCAGAAGATATTCAGCAAGCAGTGCAGGAAATTAATAGCTCGATCGGCGATCGACCCATTGAAGAGTTATTTGATCTGCCAGCGATGGTGGATACCCAAAAGCTGGCCGCGATGCAAGTGGCGGCAACTATGGCGACAGCTTGTTATCTGGGTGGTTCGTCTTTGTTTGCGCTGGTGACTGCCTTACAGGTAAATTTATCTATCCAATATGGCAACAGTCGTACTTCAGCTTATAGCTATAGTTGTTATGGGATGATTCTCAACAACTTTCTACAAGATGTGACGGTAGCCGATCAATTTGGCCGATTAGCTTATCGTCTTGCCAGTGGCGCGGATGCCAAAAATATTCGCTCTGCAACTTTTGCTGCACTCGGACTCTGTTTGCACCATCGTAAATCGCATTTGCGGGAAACCCTCCTCATTCTTGAGGCAGGCTATCAAGCCGGATTAGAAACAGGCAATCTAGAGTTTGTCGGGTATGATTTGTATACTTTTTGTCTCAATGCCTACTGCTGCGGTCAACCTTTGGCAGAACTTGAGCCCCAAATTCGGGCATACCGCCAGCAATTACTCGACCTCAACCAACTAACGACGGCAAATTATTGTTCGGTTTTTTGGGAAACAACGCTGTTTTTATTGGGTAATCCAAACAACTTGGAGATTTCCTTTGAACAGAAAGGCTATGACGAGAAGCTGATTTCTCAGTCGCTTGCCTCTAACGATTTTTACCGACTCTGCATCTTCTATCTGTACAAGGCGACGTTGAGATTCCTGCTGGGAGACATTGCTCGGGCCTGCGTAGATGTCGATCAAGCAAGACAGTATATAGCGGGAAGCGTAGGAAGTATTTCCGAAGCTGGTTTATATTTCTATGACTCACTCATAGCCCTTGCCACTCCTGAGTCCGAGACGGAGTTAGAAACGCAGTTGCAACGAGTTCAGGAAAATCAAACTTCGTTGCAGCATTGGGCACAACACGCCCCCATGAATTATTTGCATAAGTGGCAGTTGGTAGAAGCAGAGAAATACCGAGTTGCCAAACAGAGGGCAGAAGCTATTGAAATGTACGATCGCGCCATTTCTGGAGCGAAAGAAAACGAATACATCCAAGAAGAAGCCCTCGCTAACGAACTAGCAGCTAAATTCTACCTCGACTGGGGCAAAGAAAAAGTGGCGCAAGCTTATATGCAAGAAGCCTACTACTGTTATGCTCGCTGGGGTGCGAAAGCCAAAATCGATGACTTAGAAAAACGCTATCCCCAACTTCTTGCTCCCATATTGCAGGCAAGAGAAAATCGTTTTGGAATTAGCGAAACTCGCCTCCACACAATCAATAAATCGTCAGTTTTACATCAAACCTGGCACACAACTCTATCTAGCAGTAACAGTATTTACGAAGCCGTCGATTTCGCGACTATTCTCAAAGCCTCCCAAACTCTATCGAGTGAAATTCAATTAGAAAAATTACTGGCTGCACTGATGTGTGTGGTGATGGAAAATGCCGGGGCAAAAAAAGCAGTTCTCCTGTTGCTTAAGGATGGGAATCTCGCGATCGAAGCTGTGGCCTCTTTCCATCGAGATGTCATCTCAATATCTGTACCGCTGTCAGCCAGCGACGAGGTTCCCGCTGCTGTGGTCAACTATGTTAAGCGGACTTGGAAAACTGTAGTTTTGGATAATGCAGCAGTACAAAGCGATTTTATTGCCGATCCTTATTTGATGCAGGAAAATCCCAAAAGTGTGCTGTGCGCGCCAATTTTAAATCAGGGTAAATTAATCGGGTTGCTATATCTAGAAAATAACTTGACAATTGGTGCATTTACACACGATCGCATTGGAGTCATCCAACTTTTCTGCGCCCAAGCGGCTATCTCTCTAGAAAATGCCCGCTTGTACCAACAATCTCAAGCTTATGCACAACAATTAGAGCGATCGCTCCTTGATTTGCAGCAAGCACAGTTACAGATCGTGCAAAGCGAAAAAATGTCCACCTTGGGCAATCTAGTCACAGGAATAGCCCACGAAATAAATAATCCTGTCGGCTTTATTAGCGGCAATATAGAGGAAGCAACCACCACGATCAAAGATCTGATATGCCACTTAAAATTATATCAAAAAAACCTGCCGAATCCAGGGGAGGAAATTGAAGAAGATGCTGAGGATATTGATTTAGAGTATGCCTTAGAAGATTTGCCAAAGATGCTGTTGTCGATGAAAGTAGGGTGCGATCGCATTCGTGGCATTAGCACCAGCCTCCGCACCTTCTCCAGAGCCGATAAAGACTACAAAGTTCCCTTTAATATCCATGAGGGCATTGACAGCACCATCTTAATTTTGAAACATCGGCTGAAAGCCAACGAACACCATCCTGCGATCGAGGTCGTCACAGACTACGGCAATCTCCCCCCAATTGAATGCTTTCCCGGTCAACTGAACCAAGTCTTTATGAACCTGCTTGCTAACGCGATCGATGCCCTAGAAGAATCAAACCAAGGACGCAGTTTGGAGGCAATTAAAGCAAATCCACACTGTATCACAGTTCGTACCAGTCTGTTGGGCAATCGACACATCAAAATTCAGATTGCCGATAACGGTGCGGGTATGACTGAAGCAGTAAAACAGCGGATTTTTGACCATTTATTTACCACCAAGGCAGTAGGAAAAGGCACTGGTTTAGGATTGGCGATCGCCCGCCAGATTGTAGTCGAAACCCACGGCGGAACAATTAATGTGAATTCTACCTTGGGGGGAGGGAGTGAATTTGAGATAGTGTTACCTGTTACTGAATAAAAGTTGACTGTTGACTGATGACTGTTGACTGTTGACTGCGGAGTGTTGACTGTTAACTGATGACGGTTGACTGTTGACTGTTAACTGTTGACTAATGACTAATGACTAATGACTAATGACTAATCGGGAATTATACTAGCCCCGATCGCAACTGCGGACACGAGCAAAACTTCCAGCGCCCCTTCGCCAGATTGCCAAAATCTCAATTATGCTAACCTAGGCAAGCAGCAATCCCTTGTCACGAAGGCGATTAACATAATTTCAAACAATTTATTTTATTGAGGACCGGTGTATCCCGTATGGCAAACCTGATCGGCACAGACAGCAACGACTTTATTCTAGGAACTCCGCTGAGCGATCGAATTCGCGCCTTAGATGGCGATGACACGCCCCTGGGTGCGGGAGGAGATGACACCCTAGAGGGCGACGGCGGCAACGACCAGCTTCTTGGAGGTGACGGAGCAGATTCGCTGATTGGCGGTGAAGGAAATGACGAACTTATTGGCAACCAAGGCCGCGATTTTGCTTCCGGCGGAAACGGCGACGACTCGATTCGTGGCGGTTTAGGCAACGACATCCTCGAAGGCAACGACGGGATAGACAGCGTGTTGGGAGATGCAGGGGACGACTTAGTTTTTGGCAACGGAGGCTTTGATGTAATTGCCGGCGGTACTGGCAACGACACCCTCACAGGGAATGACGGCGACGATTCCGTGTTCGGCAATGCTGATGACGACTTTCTCTACGGGAATGCGGGGAACGATTCTCTCAACGGCGGCAGTGGTAGAGATCAAATGTTGGGCGCTGAGGGCAACGATTATTTGACCGGCGGCGACGGCGACGACACTTTGTACGGCAATGCCGACAACGATTCGCTCTTCGGAGATGCTGGTAATGACCAGATATTCGGCGGCAAGGCTGACGATACAGTTTTTGGCGGCACCGGTTCCGATACCCTTCGCGGCGATGAAGCCGACGACTCGGTACTGGGAGAAGAAGGTAATGACTTTCTGTTTGGTGGCAAAGGTAATGATGGTATCGACGGTGGTTTTGGCGATGACTCCTTGGCTGGAGGTATCGGCGACGATACAATTTTGGGCGGTTTCGGCAATGACAATTTATTTGGAGCAGAGGGTAATGATTCTTTAATCGGAGGCGAGGGTTCGGATACTCTGACTGGCGGCAGCGGCAGCGATGTTTTTGGATTGGGAGCCGGGCCTGGCAGTCTGGCTTTAATTACTGATTACAATGACACAGAGGATTTCTTTGGACTGCCGAGCAATTTATCTTTCGCTCAACTGCTAGTTACCCAAGGCAACGGTGCAAATGTCAGGGATACAGTAATTACGACACTCGACGGCAAGCTTTTAGCAATTTTGATCGACACTCCGGCGGCGCTGATCGAAGCGAATGATTTTATCGCTGTGACTGGGACGGCTACTCCCAGGCCAACCACCATTACCACTACAACTACAACTACAGTTACAAGCACAATTACAGATCCAGCTCAACCTCAAACTTCAACTACAGAATCACTTCCAACTCCGCCTCCAACTCCCACGGAAGCACCGACTCCAACTCCCACGGAAGCTCCGGCTCCAACTTCCACGGAAGAAGCGACGCCGACTCTCACGGAAGCACCGACTCCGACTCCGACGCCGACTCCCACAGCAGCACCGACGCCGACTCCCACAGCAGCACCAACTCCGACTCCCACAGCAGCACCAACTCCGACTCCCACAGCAGCACCAACTCCGACTCCGACGCCGACTGCTACGAGGATTCCTATTCCGCCGACTGTTAGCGTGCCTGATTCGCCTCTGCTATCAATTAGTTCGATCCCCCCGACTGCCGGACTATTGCCAATGCCGGGCCAGACGCCGATATTCCCGACGGCGGTGCCGAACCCGATACCTGTTCCTACACCTGTTCCTACACCTTACGGGCTTTAGGTGCGATCGCGACGCTCAGTGATGAGTTATGAGTTAATGTAAAACTCACTAAACTCATCACTCAAAACTATTTAACGTCTTGGGGAGTTTCGGCCGAGTCTTCTGGCGACTCGGCTGGAGAATCTTCTAGGGGAGATAATTGTTGGCTGTACCCCAAGAGCGATCGAAGTTTCATGCGGTGGATGTAAGGCCAGCCGCCATTGGCTTCAATATTCCTAAGCAGTTTGTAAAGTGCTTGGCGGTTGTCGGGAAAAGACGCTTGAAACAAACCGTCCCGAATTTCCCGGTGCGAAGCTTCCAGCCTCCGCAGCAGGGCCAAAAGCAGCAGACTGTCTCCCTGACAACTTTCGCCTAAAGTCCGAATCGCCTCTGTCAGCGATTGCATTTGAGACTGCAACTTTTCTGACTCTAAATCTTTGCCGTTGTCCATACTGCTGCTTCCTTTGAAATCTACAAGGCCTTTGTCCCCAGCCTTTTGGTCAACCGACTAATCGAGCTAGTCGCGATCGCCATTCGGGGTCATAAGCAAAGTAACTTAAGTAGGTTGACTTAAGCAATATTAATTTGCAGTCCAAGTCAGGAAAAGAGCACAACCCGTCGTACCATGTGTATTGGGCTGCGATCCGAACACGATTGAGAAATCATAAGTTCATGCTTATTTTCACGGCACACTAGCTTGATTTTTGGAGTCAATGCCGGTGTCGGTGAAGCGAGCGATCTGGATCTAAATGCTGCCCTAAGCGCTGGCCTAGCCTGCCGGCGGGCAATTATATTTTGCTCGAAGTAGGGCTTTTTCTTAATATAATCCGATGTTGGATATTGAGGTTTGCAATGAAATATCGTGCTTTAATTGTTGCACTTTTAGCATTTTGCATGAGTGCGCTGGTTGCTTGTTCTTCTGCTCCTGACACGACGGTGGCGACTACTGAGTTGCTCACCTACGACGAGATTAGAGGTACTGGCTTGGCTAATAACTGCCCTAGCTTGGCAGAAACTTCTCGGGGATCGATCCCCATCGAAGCGGGCGCCACCTATAAACTGACTGGTTTGTGTTTGCAGCCCACAACTTATTTTGTGAAGGAAGAACCAGCAAACAAA
This sequence comes from Microcoleus sp. w2-18bC1, assembly GCF_036700365.1. Taxonomy (NCBI): domain Bacteria; kingdom Bacillati; phylum Cyanobacteriota; class Cyanophyceae; order Oscillatoriales; family Microcoleaceae; genus Microcoleus; species Microcoleus sp. w2-18bC1. The sequence goes on along the minus strand of NZ_JAUBOS010000065.1, from coordinate 5,457 downwards.
CGCCAAGAAGCGGAATTTGTGCCTGGTAAATTGCTGACCCGGTTCACGTCGAGCATTGACCAAGTTCAAGGTACGCTCAAGGTCGGTACAGACGGAACTCTGACTTTCACAGAAGAAGACGGCTTGGATTTTCAAGCTATTACGATTCAGTTACCGGGCGGAGAGCAAGTACCTTTCTTGTTTACCATTAAACAGCTAGTTGCAAGTTCCGAACCGGGAGTGGTTGCTATCAATACTTCCACCGATTTGAGAGGGGAGTTTAACGTTCCTTCTTACCGCAGCGCAGGCTTTTTAGATCCTAAAGCTCGCGGGGTATCGACTGGCTACGACAATGCTGTAGCGCTTCCGGCTACTGACAATTCCAAACGTGTGCGGGCTAATGTTAAGGTAGCTGACACGCGCACCAAGGCGGGCAAAATTTCTCTCCAAGTTGCTAAAGTCAACAGCGCCACTGGCGAAGTTGGTGGGATTTTTGAGAGCACGCAGCCTTCTGATACTGATTTGGGAGCTAGACCGGCTCTGGACGTTAAAATTCGGGGTTTGTTTTACGCTCGCATTGAGCCTTCTGTGTCATAAAATTGGCTTTCTGGATCGATCGAACTTGAGCAGTTTCTGGCCATAAAGCTCCTGCTCGCCCTTCATTAGCCAACAGTCTTGAGCAACATAACTTAGGACTGTTGACTAATGACTAAATTTCTGATTAAATAGTGGTCATTCGCAAGTTATGAAGTTGGGATTTTTTATTAATTAAAGTATTGTATTCAAACCGCTTTCAGTTTATAATATTTTTTTCAAAAAACCTGGTTAAATTGGGGATGCGGTCGAAGGCGTTCTACCTGGTAAAAGTCTGCCTTATGCCGAAAAAATGCGGAGAATCCCGCTAAATCCGTTCACGTACCGAAAACTCAACTGGTGTGTCCGCTATCACACCTATTAAGTGCTAGGATTACACTACCTAAAAGTGAATTTTTTTAGACTAGATTAGAAGCTAGATCTAAAGCAACCTCAGTCCTCTGCTCTACCCACCCTTATGCCACCATGTCTACCACACTGCCGAACGAGCTAAAAAGCGAAAATTTGCAATTGTTGCGCGAGTACCAACTTTCTGGATCGAATGAAATCCGCAATCAGTTAGTTAAACTGAATATTGGACTGGTCAGAAAAGAAGTTTACCACTGGATCAACCAGTGCGGTGAAAGCTACGACGATTTGCTGCAAGTCGGATGTATTGGGTTGATCAGGGCGATCGAGCGGTTTGATATCGCGAAGGGGCACGCTTTTAGTTCCTTTGCCATTCCCTACATTCGGGGCGAAATTCAACACTACTTGCGGGACAAAAGCCCTTCTGTGCGGTTTCCCCGCCACTGGCAGTCCCTGGAACGCAAATCAGTAGCAGCGATCAAGGAGTTGCAGGTGCAGTTAAACCGCAAACCTACGGATGCTGAAGTAGCAGCAGTCCTTGAGGTTTCTTTACAAGAATGGCAAGAAATTAAGTTGGCCCATCTCAACAGATCGCCTCTAAGTTTGGACGCGCCGATGCAAGATGAAGATGAGGGGGCGACTTGTCTGGGAGAATTGGTGCCCGATAGCAAGTATCGGAGTTTTCAGTTGGCGCAAGAGGATCAAATTCGCGTACAGCAAGCTTTGGCTATGTTGGAACAACGGACTCGCGAGATATTGGAGTTTGTTTTTCTCTACGATTTGACGCAGAAGGAAACGGCTGAACGCTTGGGTATCAGTGCGGTGACTGTTTCTCGGCGAGTTAAGAAGGGACTGGATTTGCTCAAAGAGATTATGACTAAACAGCTTTAGGTATTAGTCATTAGTCATTAGTCATTGGTCATTAGTCATTGGTCATTTGTCAGCAGTAGTTATACCAATTCACAAAAGTAGTGCGACATATAAATTATCAGCTATCGTCTGTAGGGAAACGGCACTGCCGTGTCCGGCCGATGGTGAGAGTGAATGAACGATAATTTATATAAGACAATTACTATAGCAAGAGTTTTTTAAATTGGTATTAGTCAACAGTCAGCAGTAGTCAGTCAATAGTCAACAGAGATCGGTAATTAGTCAGTTGCTACCAAGAACAAATGACTAATGACTAATGACTAATGACTAATGACTAATTTTTAGAGGCTGCGGACAAATTTATCGAGCCTTTCTACGGCTTTTTTAATTGTGCCTAAATCGGTAGCGTAAGACAAGCGAATATGGTCGTCTGCACCAAATGCAATCCCCGGAATAACTGCTACTTGCTGCTGTTCTAAGAAAGCGTCGCAAAATTCCAAAGAATTCATTCCCGTCTTGCTGATGTTGACAAACATATAGAAAGCACCGTCTGGTTTAATACAGCTAATTCCAGGGACAGCATCGAGTAATTCAAATATTACCTGACGCCTTTCGGCAAAAGCTAGACGCATTGTTTCGACAGACTCTTGACTGCTTTCCAAAGCTGCGATCGCACCGTACTGTGCAAAGGTACACACGTTTGAGGTACTGTGACCTTGAATGGTGCTGGTGGCTTTGATTAATTCGATCGGCCCGGCCAAATAACCGATTCGCCAGCCTGTCATCGAGTAAGCTTTAGCAAAACCGCTGCTGATCAGGGTGCGATCGAAGATTTCTTTGCCCAAGGAACCGATGCTGACGTGTTGGGCGTCGTCATATATAATTTTTTCGTAAATTTCGTCAGCAACGACTAAAATATCTCGATCGACTATCACCTCGGCCAAGGCTTTGATTTCCGCCGGAGTATACACCATTCCCGTCGGGTTAGAAGGCGAATTCAGTACAAATAACTTGGTTTTGGGAGTAATCGCTCGACTCAGTTGTTCCGGTGTAATTTTATATCCTGTAGAAGCATCAGTCCGTACAATTACTGGCTTGCCACTAGCGAGTTTCACCATTTCAGGGTAGCTTAGCCAGTAGGGAGCAGGAATAATTACTTCCTCTCCAGGCTCGATCAGAGCCATCATCAGATTGTAGAGGGAATGCTTGCCGCCGTTGGTGACAATAATATTTTCCGGTTGATAGTTGAGATTGTTGTCATCGCGGAGTTTGCGGGCGATCGCAGCTTTTAACTGCGGTTCCCCAGACACAGGGCCATACTTAGTCTTCCCCGCGTCTAAAGCTTGTTTTGCCGCTGCTTTAATGTGTTCGGGCGTATCAAAGTCGGGTTCTCCCGTACTCAAACTACAGACATCAATCCCTTCGGCCTTCATGGCTTTAGCCTTAGCTGCGATCGCCAAGGTTATAGAAGGAGAAACCTCACCCACTCGTGCTGCCAACTTAATCATTGGATTTTAGATATTAGATTTTTGACTTTAGATCATAGGGTGACAAATGTTGATATTCAACCCTGTTGTTAGGGAATTATGACATTTGTTTACATAGTACGTAAAGGATTAAGCAATTAAAGAATAAAAATTAAAGAAGCTGTTAGTTTTAATTTTTATTTTTAAATTTTTAAATTTTGACGTTATTATTGTACCATTTTTGATGCCTCGTTACCCTCAACCCCGATCTGCAAGCTTATGGATCTCAAATCTCTGATTCGCGACATTCCTGATTTCCCAAAGCCGGGAATTATGTTTCGAGACATTACAACTTTGCTGCGCGACCCGCAAGGGCTGAGCTACACCATTGACAGCTTAGCCGAAAAATGCTCGGCAATGTCTGTTGACTATGTGGTGGGCATGGAATCGCGAGGCTTTATCTTTGGCGCGCCGTTGGCTTATAAAATGGGAATAGGCTTTATTCCTGTCCGCAAACCAGGGAAACTGCCAGGTGCGGTTCATTTTGCTGAGTACGAATTGGAGTACGGTGTCGATCGACTGGAGATGCACCGAGATGCGATGACATCCGGCAGCCGGGTGCTGATTGTGGACGATTTAATCGCCACTGGCGGAACAGCGGCGGCGACGGCTAAGTTGCTGGAGCAAGGTGGCTGCGAGCTTGTCGGTTTTGCTTTTATCATTGAATTGCAGGCTTTGGGCGGCAGGCAGAAATTGCCCGATGTGCCGATCGTCACGCTAGTTGAATATTAGTTAGTTAACTGTTGGCAGTCAACTGTCAACAGTTGACTGTTGACAAATAATATTCTTGAGCTTTGCATCGGAATTATTCATCTCTCTCTTCTCTTTCTCTGCGATCTCTGCGTTCTCTGTGGTTACATAATTCCGATGCAATCAGCATTAATATCATTCACCATTCTTCCAATCTAAAATCTAAAATCTAAAATCTAAAATCGTATGACTTCTATTAAATCTAATCGAAATTGGCAATTATTGAGTTCTCTGTTTGCTGGGGAAACATTTACTTATGTTTTCAAGCGACTGTTGCAGGCACTTTTAACGCTATTTTTGGCATCGATGCTTTGTTTTGCAATTATTGAACTAGCACCGGGAAATTACTTGGATACTTTGAGCCAAAATCCGAAGATTTCGCCGGAGACACTCAAGCAGCTCGAACAGCAGTTCGGCTTAGATAAACCAGCGATTGTGCAGTATTGGCTGTGGCTGCAACAAATTGTGACGCGGGGAAATTTTGGCACGAGTTTTGTGTATCAGCGATCCGTAGCTTCGCTGCTGTGGGAACGGGTACCGGCGACGTTATTAATGGCGATCGCATCTTTGATTGTAACTTGGGCGATCGCGATTCCCTTGGGAATTGTCGCCGCCGTCAATCAAAACCGCACAGTCGATCGAGTTCTGCAAGTAGTTAGCTACACCGGACAAGGATTTCCGAGCTTTATCACAGCGTTACTGCTGCTATTTTTCGCACAGAATACTTCGCCTCTGTTTCCCGTCGGAGGAATGACAAGCATTGACCATGCAGACTTACCTTGGTGGGGTCAAATTCTCGATTACGGCTGGCACTTAATTTTGCCAACAGTCGCCCTCAGCGTTACTGGTTTTGCTGGTTTGCAAAGATTGATGCGCGGACAATTGTTAGACGTGCTGCGTCAAGATTACATCCGAACGGCAAGGGCGAAAGGTTTGCCGGACGATCGAGTAATTTACATTCATGCTTTGCGGAATGCTGTTAATCCGTTGATTACGCTATTGGGTTTTGAGTTTGCTAGTTTGTTGAGCGGTGCGTTTATTGCGGAATTTTTCTTTAATTGGCCAGGTTTGGGAAAGCTGACTTTGGAGGCGGTGAACAATCAAGATTTGTATTTAGTAATGGCAAGTTTGATGATGGGTGCGACCATGTTGATTGTTGGGAATTTGTTGGCAGATTTGCTGCTGAAAGCTGTCGATCCTCGGATTAAGCTGGAAGATTTGAAATAGAAGACTTAATTCAGTAATATGAGGTACGCAAGGGAGATTTGTAATAGTCAATATAGCAAAACCATTTGATTTGTAAACAATCGATTCGTATCGGCTCAATAAGTAGGGGTAGGAGAGAAAAAAAGTAAGCAGAGTACACAAAGTGTCATAAAATAGGACACAT